>DAIEHU010000147.1 GCA_027353395.1 Desulfobacteraceae bacterium | reverse complement strand
CTTTCTTCTTCGCCCTTGTGAAACAGGAGCGAAAATTCCTGTTCCCCGATAATATTGGCCATAGCGCTGACCGCGCCATAATTCCCCGCAGCCAGCGCCGCCAGGGAATATACATCATGGCTGGCGCCGCCGTTTTCCAGATTAACGATCACATTGCCCGCCAAGTCCATCAGAATAACGCTTTGCACGCCTAAATCAATGAGTTCTTCCTGAAGAATATTCTCAATTGATTCAATTTGCTGTTTATCAAATTCAATCGTAAAATCCATTTAAGTTAACCCCTTTAAAAAATTCGTTCATCACTTCTTTTATGTCTTATCGACATTGCATCCGAAAATATGTTTAGAAATGGCAACCACTGTTTTGGCGGTTAAACGCTATTAACATTTAACCTATTATTTTTATTTAATCAAACAAAAAAAGAAAAATATAAAGATGACGATTGCCAGTCGATGCGCAACCGTCTAACCGGATATGGCCTCATGCCCTGGAACCCATGATGGGCAAAAAAATTGCTATGGTTTCCGGATATGGCGGAAATAATGATCCACCAATTCTTCCGCAAGCCCGGTATACCGGCTTGCCGTCAGATCTTTCATCCGCGTTTTTACCGTCTCCGGAACATTTTTGAGCGTATCCACAAATTCACTGATATCGTTTCTTGAAATCCGCCTGCCGCGGGTAAGACCTTTTAATTTTTCATAGGGATTCTCTTCCTTGTAGACCCGCATGGCGGTTTGAATAGCTTCTGCCATGAGCTCGGGGTTGTCCTCAAGATCAGTCTCAATCTTCACCCGATTAACAGAAACCTTGCCGAGTCCCTTCAAGATGCTTTTCAATCCAATAATCATATATCCCCACACGGCACCCAGATTTCTCAGCACCGTGCTGTCGGTCAGGTCTCTCTGAAACCGGGAATTTAATAACTTGACCGCCAGATGATCCATCAGCGCAATAGCCATGCCCATATTGCCTTCGCTGTTTTCAAAATCAATGGGATTGACTTTATGGGGCATGGTGGATGACCCCACTTCGCCGGGAATGGGTTTTTGTTTAAAGTAGCCCAGCGAAATATACCCCCACATGTCCCGGTCAAGGTCAATGATGGTTGCCGCGATACGAATCATATTGTGCAGTATTTCAGAGATATAATTATTGGGATTAATCTGAGTGGTATATAAAATCGGCGTAAGCCCAAGATATTTGGTAATAAATTTTTCACTCGCGTCAATCCAGTTAGTCTTGGGGAGCACAAACTGATGGGCATTAAAGTTGCCGCTGGCGCCGTTCATCTTGGCCTGAATGTATAATGACTGAAAATTCGTCAATTCCATTCTTAGCCGCCAGGCAAAATTCACCATCTCCTTACCGACGGTAGTTGGCGTGGCCGGCTGGCCATGGGTTCGGGACATCATGGGAATGCCCTTGTATTGTTTGGCGAAATCTTCAATTCTGGCGATCAGGGCCGCGGTATCCTTGGCCAGAAGCCCGCGTCCGGACTGAATCATCAGCGCGTAAGCGGTGTTATTGATATCATCGGAGGTACATCCGAAATGAACCCACTCTTTGAGATGATCCATGCCTGCTTCAGACAGCTTTTGTTTGATAAAGTATTCAACCGCCTTCACGTCATGATTCGTCTCTTTCTCAATCGTTTTAACAGAGACCGCAGAAGCCGCATCAAATGCTTCATAAACAGCGTCAATCCGGTCCATCTCATCAGACGATACGGATTCCAGGTTCAGCTCCGTAAATAAAAATTTCAGCCATTGAATTTCAACAAACACCCGATGTTTAATCAATCCATATTCTGAAAATATTTCCCTTAATTCAAGGGAATGCCTGCTATATCGCCCGTCAAAAACTGAAATCGCCTGTATATTGTCCATGGTGTCCCTTAAGATTCTTCCTTGTGCATGCATGTCAAAAGGCCGTCCCACGATGAAACCATCCGGCACACTATCCCCTGCCGCCTTTTTTTTCAGGTTTCCCGAAAGTCGCCGTGGGCTGGATTTCAGCAATATATTTCCGGATGCCTTTGATGATGCCGTCACACAAGGAATTCTGGTATTTTGGATCCATCAGCCGCTGGCATTCTGTTGAATTGCTGATAAACGCCGTTTCAACTAAAATCGCCGGCATCTGCGCCCCGATAAGCACATAAAATGGCGCTTGTTTGACGCCCTTATTGTTGATCCGGTTGTATTTTTTTGAAAGATTACAGCACAATTCCTTCTGGACATAGGTCGCCAACCGACTGGATTCATTTATTTTTGCGTTTTGCAGCAAATCATTCAAAATAGTTTGAAGCTCGCTGATATTTTTTGTCGAAGTGGCGTTTTCCCTGGCCGCCACACTGATGGATTCATCATCCGTGGTTAAATTCAGAAAATAGGTTTCAATGCCAAACGCCGTTCTGTTAATAGCCGAATTGGCATGTATGGAAATAAACAAGTCCCCTTTTTTCATATTGGCGATACCGGTCCGCTCTTCAAGGGTGAGATAGGTATCATCGGACCGGGTCATAATGACTTCACAACCGATCTCAGACCGGATTTTATTCGCCAGTTTTCTGGCGATCTCCAAAACAATCATTTTCTCATGAACACCCTTCACATATCCGGGCGCGCCGCAATCCTTTCCGCCATGAACCTCATCAACAATAATCCGCTGAACCCCTAACGCCAGTTGTTTGGCGATGGAAGCCGTATCCGGCCCCTGAATTTCTTGAGGGGCTGTTGTTTTGGGGACCGGCTTTCCCCGGACGTCAATAACAATGCGGAAAGGATTGGACAATGAAAATACATTGTAGGCCTCAAAAGAATTAATATCGATCACCACCCGAACCGTATCGGCTGTATATTGCCCGGCACGGGCAGTTTTCAGCAGACTGTCGTTGATAGGGATGGTGGTGTCGATATTTCCCAGGCGGCTGTTTTTGATATCCACATAAAGCCGCTGATTGGCCTGATCAATAGAGGGATCTTTCTTGAGCAGATTGCTTTCAATTTCTGCGTCTCTGTCCGCGTTGATCACCACGCGGGTGTATTCAGGGTTGGACCAGTAACGGATGCCGGTGACAGTGGCAAGGACGCCCGGCTGCCCGGTGATATTCTTCGGCGCTCCTTTGTCATTGTTCTGGGCCGACAGAAAGGTGTTGATATCTATACCGAGACTTTCGGCAGCTTTCTGCGCATAAGCGCTGTCCGTATGTTCCCGGATAACCTTTTCTAAAGTTTCCTTGGCATTGTGATCATCTTCCGGTTTAAAGGAATATTTATAAAGATTCGCATAGAGTGTTCCCATCATATACAGTGAGGCCGCCGACCACACGCCGTCCGGGTCCGTCTGATAGGCGGACTCGAATTTTTGGATATTGTCCAGCCAATAGCCGCGATATTTCACACGGCTGGAATCGGCAAGGAGTTTATGATAATCGGCTTCCGCCTCGAGATACAGCTTTTTGGCGGCCGCCTGCCTCTCGACGCTGGCGGCGCTCATGGGCATCGTTGCCAGGGACTCAGCGGCTTTGGTTTTATATGCGCTTCCGGGGAAATTTTTAACAATTTGCTTGAATATTTTTTCAGCCGCCGCCAGATCCTTATCTTTATACGAATATGTATAGAGCCCCTGATACAGACACCCCATTTGATATAATGCATCGGCGGCCCTGGGGCCTTTGGGATCCTGTTTATAGACTTCATCAAACTTATCAATACATCGCAGCCAGTCACTCCGGTGCTTCTGCTGGCCTGGTCTGCCCTGCAATTCTTTGCTGCATGATTCCGCCTGAGAGAATATTTGTTCTGTGGACATCCGGGCAGCGCACGACCACAAAACAGATGCTGCACAGCAAATGAATGCCAGCAAGGATATCGATATCGAGCGCTTCTTTTTTGACATAAAAAATAACTATCTGTTTTAATTATAAATTTTCTATTTTTTGATTTGATTTTTACTGCTCAATAATTTCGCCATGCTGACTTACACCGCCCCCACCGGCTTTCTCCTTGAGCGAATGCAAATGATTCAAGGCCTCCAGGGGCGTCATGGATGAAATATCGAGTTTCCGTAATTTTTCCATCACCACTTCTTCCGGAGGGCGGAACAGACTGAGCTGAACCGGACCGGCCTCCCCATTTTTTTTCTCAGAATTTTTTCCGGCCTTATTTCCCAGCACATGCCCGGTTTGTTCAATGCTGGAAAGCACTTTTTTGGCCCGTTTAATCACTTTTTCCGGAACCCCCGCCAGACGCGCCACCTGTATTCCATAACTCCGATTGGTGCCGCCTTCAACAAGTTTATGAAGAAATATGATTTCATCATTCCATTCCTTGACTGCGATGTTGAAATTTTTAACCCGGGATTTAATCGCCGCAAGATCGGTTAATTCATGATAATGGGTGGCGAAAAGGGTTTTCACGCCCGCTCCCCGCAAATCATGCAGGAATTCGGCCACGGCCCAGGCAATGCTGAGGCCGTCAAACGTGCTTGTCCCCCTGCCGATTTCATCCATCACCACCAAGCTGTCCGGCGATGAATTATTTAAAATATTCGCGGTTTCCTCCATTTCCACCATGAATGTGCTCTGGCCCTGGGACAGGTTATCCAGAGCGCCGACCCTGGTGAAAATCCGGTCCGTAATCGTGACAGACGCGGAGGTGGCTGGAACAAACGATCCCATCTGAGCCATGAGCACAATCAGGGCCACCTGCCGCAAAACCGTGGATTTCCCGGCCATATTGGGTCCGGTGATGATAAGCACCTGCTGATCCCGGTTGTCCATATGAATCGTATTGGGAACATAGCGGCTGCCGTCAAGCAACCTTTCGACCACCGGATGCCGGCCGTCTTCAATATGAATCATCCCCTCAAGATTGATTTCCGGGCGGACATAATCATTCCGGTCTGCGATCTCCGCATAATTTAACAGGCAATCCAAAGTTGCAACAAACTGCGCGGTACGCATGAGGGCTGGATTATGCTGCATCACAAGGGACCGGATCCCGCAAAACAGGTCGTACTCCAGCGCGTATCGCTTTTCTTCCGCGCCAAGCACTTTGATTTCAAATGTTTTCAGGTCATCGGTGATATATCGTTCCGCATTAACCAGGGTCTGCTTGCGCACATAATGCGGCGGCACGGATTTCGCGCTGGCTTTGGAAACTTCAATATAATATCCGAACACCCGGTTATAGCGAACTTTCAAGGAACTGATCCCTGTTGCTGCCCGCTCTCTGGTTTCCAGCTCAGCCAGCCATCCCTTGCCGTCTTTGGATATTTGAATCAGATCATCCAGCTCCGGGTGATAGCCTTTCTGGATCATCCCGCCTTCATTCACCGTGGGCGGCGGGTCATCCACAATCGCCCGATCAATGAGACGGGCCATCTCCTGAAGCGGCTCTACAACCGTTTCGTTCCAGAAGAACAGGCCGGATTTGAAATTTCGCAACAAACGAATAATTTCAGGCAAGGCGAAAATGGAATCCTTTAAAGCGTTCAAATCCCTGGCAGTGGCATATCCCATGGAAATTCTGCCGGTCAGCCGTTCCATGTCCGCCACGGATTTGAGACCTTCCCGAACGGATTTTCGTACAGCGGCCGCTTGTTTCGCCTCATCTACGGCATCCAGTCTTGCCATGATGTCTTCCCGGTTCACCAGAGGATACCGCAGCCATTTTTTCAGCAGCCTTCCACCCAGAGCGGTGACGGTGGCGTCCATCACGTCCATCAGCGTCCCTTGCCGCGCGCCAGTTCGCAAATTCTTTGTCAATTCCAGATTATGGAAGCTCACTTCATCAATTAAAAGGTGATGATCCAGCGCATAGGTTTCCAGCCCGGTCAGGTGGGAAACTTTCTGTTTCTGCGTTTCATGAACATAGAAAACAAGCGCTCCTGCAGCGCTCACAGCGGCATTGAGATGATCGCACCCGAATCCTTCCAGACTCCGGGTGTTAAACTGCTCCAGCAATCGGTTTCTGGCTGCATGAAGGGAAAACGAACGGTCGGAAAGAAAAGTGACGGCTGCGGCGGGAAAAAATTCCCGCAAAGCCGAAAAAAAAACGTCTTCCTTGGAAGATTCCGGCAACAGGATTTCATTGGGCGATATCCTGCGGACTTCTTCAATGATCGCATCCGCATTGGTTGCCTGGGCCACCCGGAACGTGCCTGTGGACAAATCCAGACAGGAAAGGCCGGCGCCCTCTTTCTCTTTATGGCGCGACACCGCAACCACAAAATTATTGGATTTTTCATCCAGAAGCGATTCGCTGACGATCATGCCGGGCGTGATGACCCGCACCACTTCGCGCTTGACAAGACCCGTTGAGGCCGCCGCATCCTCCGTCTGCTCGCAAACGGCAACCTTATACCCTTTTTCAATAAGCCGTGCGATATACGTCTCCGCCGCTTTGACAGGCACCCCGCACATGGGAACGGCGGCATCATCGTTTTTATTTCTGGCGGTTAAGGTGATTTCAAGTTCGCGGGATGCGGTGACGGCGTCTTCCAGAAACATCTCATAAAAATCACCCATCCGGTAGAACAGTACATAATCGGCGTATTGATCCTTGATCGCCATGTACTGTTGCATCATCGGGGTGATTTTGAGCTGGGTCATGGACACGAATATTTATTGGCCAGAGTCACATTATCTGTTGAAATAGCTGCCATATGGAAAATTTGTTGCTTCGGAACTGCTGAGAACGCCATCAGGTTATGAAACGGTTGATTCGGGCGCATCCGCCGGCAAGGCGGGCATTTCTGGCTCACGATTGGCCGCTTCAGCTTTCAGGGAT
>DAIEHU010000146.1 GCA_027353395.1 Desulfobacteraceae bacterium | reverse complement strand
AAATACACCTTGTAATGGGTTTCAAGCAGCCGGAAACAAGTGTATCCCGCCAGCAGAAAAATCACGGTCCATGTCACTAAAAACAGGGCTTCCATCATAGAAAATCTCTCACATCTTTTTCCAGAAACCGGAATACAGCATAGGCGGCGATTAACAGGGCGTGGGATATCACCGTAAGGATCAAAAGCGAGGAAAATTCCGGATAACTGTTGTAAACAAACATCCGGTGATAGGATTCCGTCAGCACAAACGCGGGATTGAACACCATGATTTTTTTTACAAAATCCGGCAGGATACCAATCACATAAACCAGCGGGGTAAACCAGAACCACAACTGAAGCACAATCGCAACCACTTCCTTTAAGTCCCGGATAAAGACATTCAACGTGGCGGAAAGAAGGCCCAACGCAAATGCTAAAATTTGTTGCAGATAAAGTATCACCGGTAAAAGCAGCAGATGCCGGCTGAATTCATAACCGCTGAGAACCAGAAATATCAACAGAAACCCCATCGTAATAACCAGGGTAACCGCCTCGGAAAGATGAACAAAAACCAGAAGGGAGGGCAAAGACACCGGAACTTTTCCAATGATGTCCCGTTTTTCCAGAAACACATTGCATCCGCGGGTAATGCAATTGGAAAATGTGAGCCAGGGAATAAGGCCGGCAGAGATATAAATGCTGTAGGCATATACGCCGGAGTTACCGGGCAACCGGCCGCCCATGAATTTACCGAAAATCATGATGTAAATAAACAGCGGCACCAGGGGCCAGATCAAGGCCCAGGCCCAGCCTAGAACCGATCCGGCATACCGGTCCAGATAATCCCTCCGGGTCAGCTCTAAAATAAATGAGACACGCAATGCATTCATTTTTCTAAATTTCTCAAGAACATTTCAAGCAGTTTTTGATGATCTCGTAAAAAGTCCGCAACTCGTCATGCCGGACTTGATCCAGCGCCCAAAACTTATTGAATATCCTGGATTCCGGCCTGCGCCGGAATGACGGAAAAGTACTTTTTCCGACTTTTTACGATTGCATCAGTTTTTGAAAAAATGAAATACCGCCGCTTAAATCGTTACCCGGAATAAAGGCTTGACGGCCAGGGCGAACAACAATGTGAAAATAAAATACAAAACCACCGCATCCATTCCGATGCCTAAAAAATTATATGACGCTCTGGGATAAGCAACCGTCAGCCGTTCAACGGGAGAATCCACCGGAAGAAAGCCCTCGGCATGATACAAAATCGCGTTAAGACTGTCCGCTTTAATTTTCTCCGGGATAAATCGTCTGGCGGGGGTATCCATCACAACCGTCTTGGCGGCGGCCTCCCGTCCATTTATATACAGGGCGACGGTTTCCTGGGTTCCCGCCTGCCTGATAATTTTAGCCCGCCAGAAAGCTTTCGCCTGGTCATACACCCGCATGACCGGCGTCAGCAGCGCGATACCGGAGCTTGTCTCACATTTTATGGTATCTAACAGGTGTTTGCCGCTCAAATCCGCGGATATGATAAATTCGGAACCCGCCCGCAAAGGCTGGTAGCCGCATCGCTGGTTGACCTCAACAGTAAAAATAACCAGAGGAATGATGGTGAATAAAAGCGGGGCCAGCATGTACCGGAGATAACTCAGGTTGTGCGTAAATATCTGAAAGATGCTTGATAAAATTAAAAGCAGATCATCTTTGTAAAGCCTGATCTGAAAAAGGTTGCCGATGATCCTGTTTTTTTCCCGCCTGATTCCTTCCTGGTTGGACGTTATTTTGAAAATAATCAAAAATACCAGCGCGCTGACAGCGCCGATGAATACAATAGCGGCATAGCGGCCTTCATACCCCCCCATAAAAAAAATCAGATCAAATATCCTGTTGACCGTCAGCAGAAATGTTTCCATCATTTATTTTCTATGTATTAAGAGATATAACCCAACCCTCTTAACCGTTGCAGGACGTCCTCGTCATTTACTGGTTGCGCGTCGTCATGATAATTAATCTCCCGTTCCAGCATGTGTCCGACAAATTCATCGGCGGATGCGTATCCTGCTTTTTCAGCCAGATTTTTGACTTTTTCATATAGTGCATCATCGATTTTAATTTTTGCCATATATTCGTTTCCTTTTCATATCAGGCCGCGAACAAACGCGTTCCCGTCATTTCCATTGGGGGCTGAATACCGAATTGCGTTAGTATGGTCGGTCCAATGTCACAAAGGTCCGGGCTTTTTTTGATGACTTTTTTATTGCTGATGAGTGTTGCCGGCACAAAGAAGGGGTCGATGCAATGATCCCCGCTCCATTTATCCAGGTTATCCTTGAAAACCTCCGGCTCAAATCCCCCAAGAATGCTTTTCCATGAATTGCGATAGCCGTTATTCCACCCCACGATCAGATCCGGTGCGTATGGATGAAGCCGATGCTCCCGGTCAGTGACGATCCGGACCCTTGAAACCGCTTTTTGACCGGTTTCCGGATCTTGAAGGGCTTTAAGGTCTTTGGACAGCATGTCCAGAAGCCTTCCCGCCTGTCCGCCGGTTACAATCCCGTTTTTTTCACGCCCCTGGCGGTTCAGATACAAACAATTGATGCCCACGTTATAGACCCCGGTCCGTGACCAGTTGACGCCATTGAAGTATCCGTTGGCGCTGTCCCGGCTGCCGGGTTTATAATCCATCGCCAGGTAGCTCTTTTCAAAAAGCCATGTATTCAGATTCACCTGGCGGTTAAACGGACCGAAGCCGTGGTCGGACATAATTATTAACGTGAGCCGCGGATCCGTGATATCGATGGCGTCAGCAATCTCTTTAACCACCTGATCCATTTTCATATAATAGCTCAGGATGGTTTGGCCATATTTCGCCGCAAGCTCAGGAATATAAGACGGGCTGGATTTATCCATCATCCGCCAGTACATATGGGAATTTAAATCCAGGCTGCCAAAATAAAAAAAGAGCAAACCGGTTTCCAATTTGACAAACCGCGCGAGCTCATAATCAAAACATTTTTTCCGCTCATGAAAAATCTGATCCGCCAGCTCCAGATACTCGTCTTCGGTAAAAATGCCTTCGGAAAGGGCTTTGGTGTCTTCCGGGAAACCCTGGGTATAGAAATATCCAACATCCTCCACAAGCTGCTTCCCATAGCTTTCCGGCGACGTCACCGGCAGGGACGGATCCGCCGGATCAATATTCAGCGGCGTGATATACATGCAGAATTCAGGATGCACCTGTTTGATATAGACCTTGCAAATGCCCTTGACCTTGCTCAGAGGCCCCAGCATATTAAATGAAATTTCCTGCCAATCGCTCCACTCGCCGGCCTTGAGAATCAATTCACTATCTTCTATACGAACGCGAACCACCGGATTGTCTTTGTCCCGCCAGACAGTAACGGGAGCGGAAGCTGCCGGGCTCCCCGCCTTCAAACTGTTTGGCGGCCCGGGCAGCCGGATATCGCAACGGCCCTGGGTGAATCGCGCCGGAATCATCAAGCCCCCGGTCAAATGCTTGTCAAATTGTTCCGGCGCGGTGGTCAAAACCGTATAGTTGCCGTATCCGCCCCGCAGGTCCGGGGTTCCCATGTCAGATACCATCTTGACGGAACGTGAGTTCGACCGGCAGGGAAAATTGACCGGCATTTTGAAAAGCGTGGCAGGGATATCGCGTTTTCCCAGCGGTTCCCAAAAAGCCGTGCCCTGCCGCAGCAGCCGGACTTCGCCAGCATCCACGGGAATCTGAAAATCGCCGATATGCAGCACGCGTCCGGGAGGGATAACGGTCGAAGTGGACAAAAAGGGCGCGAGGGTGTCGGGTTTCCGATGGATAAAATCATAGATTCCATGAACTTCGGAATTTGCGCCGGCGATCACATTCGACCACGCGACCGGACTCTGGGGCGGAAGACTGGTTCCCATGGGGCAAATCATGCCTTTCCGGGTGAGTTTCGCCAGATTCGGCAAAAACCCCTTATCCATATATTCCCGGGTCAAACCGGTATCCATCCCGTCAATACCCAGCACCAACACTTTTTCACGATCCGGGGATGCAAACAATTTCCGGCTGAAAGGCGGCAGCAGCGTCATCGCCCCCATTGCGGCCATGGTTTTTAAAAACTGCCTCCGGTTCATATCGGCTTGCTCCCTGAAACGAAATCCAATGGCCGGCCATCCTGATGCCTTTCCGCGGAGAGGCCGAACAAGCGCTGGATGGTCGGCGCGATATCGATGATGGCGGGATCATCCTCTTTCAGCTTCCAGTTACTGAAAAAAACGCCCGGCACCAGATCCGGATCCACCGAATGATCGCCTGACCAGTGACGGGTGTTGGGCTCGATGACCTGATCCGTCGCCATGCCCACGGCGCAATTCCATGACGCCCGATATCCCGTGTCATACCCAATAATTAAATCCGGCGCATCATCCACATAAGGGCCTTTCAGATGCATCCGCGCCAGCATCGCGCGGCGAACCGGCGATCGACCGTTGCCGGGATCCACCAGCGCTTCTATTTTTTCCTTTAACTCAAGCTGAAGCTTTAGCCGTTCATCTTTGTTGGACACGATGCCCTGACTTTCCCGGCCTTTCAAATTGATAAAAATACCGGTCAGGCCAAAAGCATATGCCCGCGTTTTAGACCAGTCAACATCTTTCAGCCATCGGCCCCCGGCCTCCGCTCCAGGCTTCAAAGCCAGATAGCCATTCCGCAGGAGCCATGTATTCAGATTGACTCCCCATTTAAACTGGGTGAATCCGTGGTCGGAGATAATCATCAGAAGATCGTCCGCCCGGATTTTTTTAATAACCTCTCCCGCCAGGCCATCCATCCGCTGATACAGTTCCTGAATGGCCAGTTTATGCATGATGGTGTCTTTCCCGGCATTGGCGGGATGCGATTCATCCAGATAGCGGAAAAACATATGCTGGATGCGGTCCGTGGTATCAAACACCGATATCACCAGCCCCTCTTTGTTCTTTTGCAGCGCATCCATAAAATGTTTTTTCCGGTCCTCATAAATATCGTAGGCCTGATTGAGAAAATCCTGTTCCCCAATGACCCCTTCATTCAAGGCCCAGGTGTCCTCGGATAATCCCAGTGTTGAAAATGGGCCATACAGCTTGGATAAAATGGCCGCGTAATAAAACGGATACGATACCGGCAATGCCGGTTTTTCAGGGTCAATATTAATCGGACTCATGTACAGCCGGAACTCAGGTTCCCGGTGAACCAGTAAAAACCGGACGATTCCCGTGATTTTCTTCATAAACCCGGCTCTGAAAACAAGCTTTATCCAGGGCGAATATTCCCCCGGCGTCAAAACATACGGCTCTTTTGCGATATGCAGATGCACGCGATGATTCGCGCCATCCATGCGGCCCGCCATGTCAATGCCGTCCGTTGACGCTCCTCCGGGCAGCCGGAGGCCGGGTATCCGGGCTGTAAATCGATCCCCCTGAATTTCAACAGGGATATAAGCGCCTTCTGAAAAACCATCATTCTTCAGGGGCGTCTGGCTGCAAAAACAGGTGAAAGCCCCCTGGGTGCCGCGCAAATCCGGCGCGCACATCGCCGACAGGCTTGCGCCATAGCATTTCTCGGGCGGAAACGAAATGGGAACCCGCAGCACGGTGGAAAAAATACCGTGACGGCCGAGGATATTCCAGAATGATACCGCTTTCCGTAAAAACCGGATTGCGGTTCTGCTTCTGGGAATGCGGATGGGCCCCAATCTGAAGATGGATTTAACCGTTGCGATTTCAACCGATGACAGTACGGGCAGATATGTCCGGATATCCCGGGTATAGAAATCGAAAATGCGGTGCTTGCCCGGATTGACCCCGGTGGCGAAGGAAGACCAGGCAACGGGGGATATGGATGGCTTGGTGGTGGCGAGCGGACGGAACGCGCCGCCAGCCGCCAGCCTGGAAAAATTCGGCAGCAGCCCCGCATCCATGAAATTTTTCGCGAGTCCGGGATCCAGACCATCCAGGCCCAGAACCACCACCCGCCGGACCTTCCGTTTGGCGCGGATCAGGCGGCGCCGAAAATACAGAAGCCCGGCCCTGAAAGGCCAGAAAAGAATCGTGAAAACCGATAAAAATCCGGTAACCACGAAAACCAGAAATGACGAAATGACCGCGAAACCCGCCCCCGGGCCGATATACGCATGGGCGGTTTCCGCCCATAAGATCAGGGCGGTCAGGACCGCCGGGATGATCAGGCGCGAGGCGGACAAGCCGTTTTGAGGGGAAGTTTCCCGGTTTCTGTATAACTGGGGGGCCACAACCGCCGCCATGTTTTTCGCGTCACACGGCGCGGATAAAAACTTCACAATGCTTCCGGCTGCGGCCGGCGGATCGGCGACCGTCTCCGGATACGAAACAAATAAACAATCCAGGAAAGGTTGCCGCGCTATCCACAGGCGGATGTCGTAGAGGTGGTCCTGAAATTTTTTTTGCAGGCGCGCCTGGCTCTCGCTTGATGCCGTTTCGCCTTTGCGCATCAGCATTTTTTCCTGAGATAGCATGATTTCTTCAAGCGGACGCAGCATGAACAGAATTTTATAGGTCTGGTCCCGAGGCAGAAATCTCAATAGAGGAGACACCACCTTAATGGCTTTGCCGTGGATATCCCGGATAAAACCCGCGTCAACGGCCAGATTTTTAACAGGCGCATATTCAAAATACCCATCCGGGTTGTCCGGATCCGGCTGCCTGGCCTGATCCGTAACCGTTTCCATCCCCCCGGCGTTCAGCATTTTCATCATCATGGATGTGCCCGAGCGGGGAAGCCCTGAGACCACATAAATCATGCAATCCCCCGAATCATTTG
>DAIEHU010000145.1 GCA_027353395.1 Desulfobacteraceae bacterium | reverse complement strand
TGACCCGCATACGCTCGATTATGCGATTCTGCAGCATGCGTCCGGTGCATTTTTTACGCCGGAGGGATATGCGTTCAGCGCGCCGCTCACGACTGTTGTTACGACAATCCATACCGGCAGCCTTCCCCTGTCGTACAGTCTTGCATCCACCGGCAGCAATGCGCTGATTACCGGCGTAAAGGAATCAAAAAACAATAACGGCATTATTCTGAGGCTATTCAGGCTTACCCCGGATCCTGAGCAGGTAACGGTTGATTATGCAAATGCCAATACCGGCGGTACGGTCATAACCAACAGCTACGAAACACCAACCGGCCGGCCTGTCATAAACGGATCAACCATAGGTATCGACATGACACAGACCATATCGACATTGTTTATACCGTCGAAATAGACCGTTCTGAACAACGGCAACCTGAACACCGGAAAAGTTTTATGACCGCATTCAAAACTATTTATCCACCACAGCAGTCAGGGAGAGAAGGTGTGCGGGATGTGTCTGTGTTTCTGGGCAAAAACAGCAGGGTTGCATTGATGACATGGAGCAGCAGATTGACCAGATGGTGCGCACCTGGATTGACTCCAAACAATTGGCAGTCCAGCATATGGGATAGCCAGGTCAGGGGATGCCAGTATGTTTGGGTATCTGTTTTAAATGGGCTGAACGCCCAGATCAGACTGTCATGGCTGATGCCTTTTTGCACATGCTCATTTTCCGTGACATAAAGCGGATCGTCAAAGGAAACATATGAAAATCCATGCACCTGCCAGTAGACGGTCAGGATTGCAATTGAAAGGAACAGGGAAATGAGAATTCGGAGTTGCCTTTGCGGCATGTTTGGGAAAATTTTCATCAGAGTCGTCTTACATCTCGGCAAATTGTCACCCGGTTGCGGGCGGGGATCAACCCTGCCCTTACGGGAATGGCATTGGGTTTTTTGTAAAATCCGGGTTGGTTTTCAATTTTTCCGCCACGTTCAGTCCTTTTTTTACAGCCTGTTGCAGGAACATTTCCGCTTTTGATTTGTCGCCCGCTCCCGCATAAACACAGGCTATGCGATAATACAGCATGGCGTTTTCCGGTTCCAGTTCAATCAGGCGCTGGTAGACCAGAATTGATTTTGAAGTTTCTCCGATCGCCTTGAAACATTCACCGAGTCCCAACAGCGCGCGGGCGTCAGAAGGGTTAATCAGCAATGTTTTCTGGTATTGTGTGATGGCCATTGGAAATTCTTTCTGACGCTGGTAAAAAACCGCGAGTATCAAATTAAGCGGCGCGTTTTCCGGATACAGAATGGCGGGCGGGGGATTTTTTGCCGGTTCCGGCGTGTTTTGGAGGGCCGTTGTCACATCATTCAAATTTTTTAAAGCGCCGGTATTTCCGGGGTCTATCTGAAGCGCCCGCATGAAATGGTCTTTCGCTTCATCCAATTTACCCAGCTTCATCAGGGCCATGCCCATGCGGTTCTGGGCTTCGGCGTTGTCCGGGTAGAGGTTGAGCCCTTGAGTGAAATGGAAAATTGCCTCCTCCGTCATTCCACGGCCCAATAGAATACTGCCCATATTGAAATGCGCGGAAGCCGCTTCCGCGGATTTATAGCCTGTTGAATGGGGATCAATGGATAATGCCTTGGTGTAATAATCAAACGCTTTGCCGATGTCATGCCGTTCGGCGCAGATATTGGCAAGATTATTGTATGAATTGATATTCTCCGGGTCTATCTCCAGCGCTTTTAAAAAAAAAGATTCGGCTTCCGGTGTTTTTCCGTGCAATTGAAGCGCGGTCGCCAGGTTTTGAAGCGGCCGCGCTTTTTTAGGCGATTTTATAGCGCAGTCCTCGTAAAAGGCGAGTTCATCCTTCCATATATTGTTTCTCTGATACGTCCAGATGGCGAACAGGGCAACGGCGGAGGACAATATCAGGAAAGCAATGGGGCGGGGCGCGCGCCGGATCACCAGAAGGGTGAACAAAAGGCTGACCATCATGAAAGGCAGGTAGGCGCGATGCTCAAAAATGATTTCAATGCCGATGACGGATGATTCGATGAGCAGGTTGATCAGAAACCAGAGAATGCAGAAGGAAATCAGGCGGTCTTTTTTTGCTGCGGCAATGGCCGCGCCTGCCAGGGCGATGATGGCGATCAGGCAAAGAAGTGTTGTCCACGGGTCAATCAATGAAAATGAGAGGGGATAATCATGGTCCAGGTTCAGCCGGGAAGGGGAAGGCCAGAAAAACAGGCTGATATAATAGATGATGACCCTAAATTCGGTCATGACCCGCTGGGGCAGGGTGAAGTCGCGGTGGGCATATCCCGCCATAATGCTGGTGATGGGGTTTGTTCCCAAATACAGGGCCGTTATCAGGATAAAAAAGATCACGGCTCCCACAGTCAGCAACCATTGCTTTCTATTCTGGAAAAGTTTCAGGTCTTGAAAAAAGAACCATTCATATAAAATGATCACCAGGGGCAATGTCCCGGCGTTTTCCTTGGCTGCCACCGCGCAGATGCCGGCCAGACCGCATCCTGCGAAATACAGGGCCGCGGACGCCATTGCGCCGGCCCCAGGGGTTTTCATCGACATGCGGGCCTTCACATAAAGAAATAGCGACAGGATATAAAACATCGCTACCATGCTGGCCATGCGCTGGCAGATATAGGTGACCGCCTGGGTGTTGACTGGCTGAACGATCCAGAGGAGGGCGGCGAAGAACGCAATAACAGCAGGGTCCGCATCCGGAGAATAGGGAACGGGCGGGCCTTTTTTTGTTTGAGGAAGCGGCGCGTGGATGATGAGCGTATTTTTGATACATAAAAACAGAAAGATGCCCGCAAGCAGGTGGATCGCGATATTGACCAGGTGATATCCCAATGGATTCAGACCGCCAAAATAATAATTCAAGGCGAAGCTGATGTTGGGAAGATAGCGGTGTCGCGGCTGGCCTTCAAATGCCGCTTTTTCGAGATTTTTTTCATTAAGCGCCGTCATGTGCACGGCGGTATCGCTGACAATAAATACATTGTCATCGAGCAGGAAAGGAGAATGCACTGTATTGGCATAGATAAGAGCGCCGATCAGCATCAGGGCAGCGGGAAAGACCCATGCCGGGGGCCGGAATGCGGCGGCGGGGTTGTCCGCCCCCGGCCGCGGGTTTTTAGCGGGGGGCCGCGGTTTTTTTTTATGGGATGGTGTCATGCCGGGTGGTCGACGCGCTCCAGTTTGTTATGGGTTATCATAATGTCATTGCTGTGATGAATTCAGTAAATGAAATAACAAAGAAACATGCAAATAACCAATGAGAATTTTTGGGCGGGCCGGAATCCATCTCACCCCGGTATGGCCAAGTGGTTGGCGCAGGCTTGAATTCAGAACCCCTCCCCGTCATTCCGGCGAAGGCCGGAATCCAGAAAGGATTTGCGAGAATGTTCAATGCTGGATGCCAGCCTCCGCTGGCATGACGAAAAAGTGGCCTTCGCCGGTATGACGAAAGAATATCCTGCGCTGGTATGACGGAAGATTTTTTGACCGGATCCTATTTTCCCATCTGCTCCAGCCGCCGCAGATTATTGATGGCGCTTTCATATCCCGGCCGCAATTCCAGGGCTTTTTGAAAACAGGCCAGGGCTTCTTCGGGCTTGTTCTTTTGCACAAACAGCACGCCCATATTGTTAAATGCTTCGGGGTTATACGGATCGCTTTTGATGGCCGCCTGGTAATGAATAAGGGCCTCATCGATCCGGCCCAGCCGGGCCAGGGCCGCGCCCATGTTGATGTTGGCTTCCACATGATCCGGATGTTCGTTCAGAATGATCTGATAGTTTTGAATGGCTTCCGGCAGCCTGCCTTTTTGGGCCAGCGCGTTGGCCAGATTGTTCCGGGCCTTGGTGTGGCCAGGATTCAGGGACAGGGCCGTTTCAAAGCATTGAATGGCCTCATCGGTCCGTCCCTGTTTGAAAAGCGCGTTGCCCAGATTATTGCGGGCGTCCGCATGGCCGGGGTCAATAGAAATGGCTTTTTCATATTGAATGATGGCGCCATTGATATCGCCGGCGTCATAGAGCGCGACGCCAAGGTCGTTGTGGGGCCGGAATTTGCCGGGTGATTTCGCCGCGCTGTCGCTCCAGAATGTCACCGGAGCCCGCCAGGTCTGGTTGCGCTGGAATGTCCAGACGGAAAACACAATGGCCGCGGCAGCCAGCAGGCCGTAGGCGAGCGGTCTGTTTTTAACCAGCCGGAACGCGAGCAGAACAAAGAGAAGGCTTGTCATCATGAATGGAATATACGTCCGGTGCTCAAAAATCAGCTCAATGCCGATTATGGTGGATTCCGTGGCCTGGGTAATGAAAAACCAGAGAATGCAGAAGGATATCAACCGGTCTTTTTTGGCGGAATATGCGGCCAAAACAAGCAGTCCGATGATGGCGGCGAGCGCGATCATTGTGGCGGGCGGGTCAACCGGGGATACTGAGAGGGGATAATCATGGTCCAGGTTGAGGCGGCCCGGCGGCGCCCATAGAAACAGACTGATATAATAGACCATGATCCGCCATTCGGTCATGACCCGCTGAGGCAGGGTGAAATCCCGGTATGAATATCCGGCCATAATGCTTTTAACAGGGGTTCCGCCCAGAAACCAGAACGCCGTCCCCGCGAATGCAATGACAAAAAAACCGGTCCACATTATCCGGCGGCGGGACCATTTCAGCCGCAAATCCTGGAAAAAGAACCATTCGTATAAAAGGATGACAAGAGGCAGGGTGCCCGCGTTTTCCTTGGTGGCCAGGGCGCAAAGGGCAATGATGGCGCATCCGGAAAAATACAGGCCGGGGATTGTAAACTTGCCGGGATCCCGGCGCATGGCCATGCGTCCTTTCACATATAGGATCAGAGACAGAATATAAAACAGGGCCACCATGGACGCCATGCGCTGGCAGATATAGGTGACCGCCTGGGCGCCCACGGGCTGGACAAGCCAGATCAGGGCCGCGAAAAAGGCGATGAGTTCCGGGTGAATATCCCGGGTTTTTCCGGGATGAACGCGCAAGGTGTTTTGAATGAAGAAAAAAAGAAAAATGCCGGACAGGAGATGAATGATCAGATTGACCAGATGATAGCCGAAAGGGTTTAAGCGGCCGGCATCATAATTGAGCGCAAAGCTGATATTGGGCAGGTAGCGGTGCGCGGGAAAGCCTTCCAGTGCTGCTTTTTTTATGGCGTCCCAGGAGAGTCCGGTCATGCGGATGGCGTAATTATTGACGATAAAACCATCGTCATCAAACAGAAACGGGGAATGGAATGTGTTGGAATAAACGATGATGCCGGCGGCGATCAGGATAACGATGCCGAGAAAGGTTTGTATGGGGCGGAGCGGTTTGTCTTGAATGTTATCAGGCATGTGATTTCAATGTCCTGTTATTTTGTTTTTTCTGGAATGTTTCATTGTAACGAAACCCGGTGGAATCCCGTCATGCTGTCTCTGCTTTTCGTCATGCCAGCCTCCACCCCGTCATACCCGCCTCTTCCTCCCGTCATTCCGGCGCAGGCCGGAATCCAGAGGGATTTTGCCAATTTGCTCAATTCTGGATGCCGGATCCGTCATCCCGGACTCCGATCCGGGACCGGCATGACGAAAGAATGGCCTGCGCCGGTATTACGATTCGGGACTGGTATGACGAAAGGAATGATCCGTCATTCCCGGTGTTTTCCCCCTTTTTCCACAAGCTTCCGGTATCCCGGTTCATTTTTTATATGATTCAGATCCGGGTCGGTTTTCAGCTTTCCCCAGTTGTCATATCCATGATCCACCGCCTTTTGCAGCCATTGCAGGGCCTGTTCTTTCTGGTTCAAAAGCGCATACAGGCAACTGATATTGTATAATATGGCCGGGTTGTCCGGTGTGATGGAAAGGATTCTCTGAAACAGGGAAATGCCTTTTTCATATTTTTTTTCCCCGGCGAACCGCACGGCGGTTTTAAACAGGATATTGACCTGGTCCGCCGGCTTTAAGAGCGACAGCAGGGTATCCCGGTTTTTGATGGTGGTGTCGCCAACGTCCTTCCGGCTTTTTGTGATGATGGTTTCATACTGATACAGGGCCTCATCCAGCCGGCCTTTGCGAATATACGCGTTGCCCAGGTTATTGTGAACATCCGTATAATTCGGATTCAGTTTGATGGTCATGTTAAATTCATCAATGGCCTGATCAATCGCGCCTTTTTCCGCCAGAGCGTTGCCCAGATTATTGTGGGCGATAGCGGATTTTGGATCCAGTTTTATGGCTTGATGGAAATGACCAATCGCCTGATCAAGCGCCCCTTTTCGCGCAAGGGCCTTACCCAGATTAATATGGGTTTCCTTCTGTTCCGGATCCTGTTCCAACGCCCGATTAAAATGCTCGATGGCCGAATCGATAAATCCTTTTTCCATGAGCGCGTTGCCCAGATTGATATGGGCCTGCGTCAGGTGAGGGTTATATTTGAGAGCCAGTTGAAACTGTTCAATAGCAGGATCGGTTTTCCTTTTTTTTACCAGGATATTGCCGATGTTATTATAGGCTTCAGCCAGTTTGGGGTTTATTTTAAGCGCAGCTTCATAATGCTGCATGACCTGATCCATATTCCCTTGTTCAGTCATTTGAACAGCCATATTATAATGCGCCACATCGTTATTTTCCGTTACATCCAGAGCATGGGAAAAGAGGGCGATGTTGTTTTTCCAGTATCTGAGCTGATGGTGGGATATGATCATCAGGACCGCCAGAATGCCGAGCGCGGTAATGGCGCGAAAAGGCGTTTTAATGGATAATCTTTGCAACAGGGCGGCCCCGCCCCAACTGATCATGATAAAA
>DAIEHU010000144.1 GCA_027353395.1 Desulfobacteraceae bacterium | reverse complement strand
AGGCGGCGGAGGATTGGCAAGAACGGGCCCGCGCGGTGGAGGACCGGCTGTCGGACGCGCTCCACTCGCGGTTGATGAGCCGCTTCGTCGATCGCCGCGCGGCCCATCTCATCCGGCGTCTCGATGGGCCGGAGCGGCACCGGCCTGGGATTGACCGTGGTCTGGAACACCGTGGAGGACCACCAGGGCTATATCCATGTTTCTTCCGGCACAAATGGCGCCCGGTTTGAGGTGTATTTCCCAGCTTCCGGGATGGCGGTGACGGATACGGCCCATTCCGTCGACAGAATATCCATAAAAGGTTCCGGGCAAAGGATACTGGTGGTGGATGATGAAGAAAGCCAGCGGGAAATCGCCCGGCAGATATTGACGGAACTAGGGTATCAGGTGGAAACGGTTGAAAGCGGCGAAAAAGCGCTGGCGTATCTGCAAGCAAACGCCGTTGATATAATCGTTCTGGATATGATTATGCAGACAGGCATGAACGGACGCCAAACGTATGAGGAAATCTTAAAGGTACGCCCCGGCCAGAAAGCCATTATCGCCAGTGGATTCGCCGAGTCGGCGGATGTCCGGGAAGCTCAGCGGCTGGGAGCGGGAGCATTTATCAAAAAACCCTACACGATTGATCAAATCAGTGTCGCCATTAAGGGGGAGTTGTTGAAATAAAAATTCAGGCGCTGCCGGTCAGCTTTGACTGGCAGCGCCTGATTATAGGATTTATTTGTTTTTTTCCTCATCCCTGAGTACCCGCCGCAGCACCTTGCCCACTGGGGAAACCGGGACGGTTTCCCGGAATTCAATATACCGGGGCCGCTTGTAACCCGCCATATGATCCTTGCAGAATTCCCGGAATTCCTCCTCCGTCGCCGTTTCGCCGGGTTTAAGCTGGATAAAAGCCTTGACCGCCTCCCCGCTTTTGGCGTCCGGCACACCCACCACCGCGGCCAGCGCCACTTTGGGATGGGTGAAAAGGATATCCTCCACATCCCTGGGATACACATTGAAACCGCCCACCAGAATCATGTCTTTTTTGCGGTCCGTGATCAGAATATAGCCGTTTTCATCCACATGCCCGATATCTCCGGTGAGAAAATAGCGTTTCCCACCAATCTCCCGGAAAACCGCAGCGTTCTCCTCGGGCCGGTTCCAGTATCCCTGCATGACCTGGGGGCCGCTGATGGCGATTTCCCCGTCTTCGCCCTGGGGTTTTTCCTGAAGCCCGGTGTAAATATCCACGATTTTGATATCCGTCCCAGGTATCGGGAAACCGATGGAGCCGATGAGCCGTTTTTCCCGGTTGGTGGGATTGGAGCTGGCCACGGGCGCGGTTTCGCTCAAGCCGTAGCCTTCAAAAATAATCGCGCCGGTTTTGGCCTCAAATTGCTTGCACACCTCAGGCGGCAGGGGTGCGCCCCCGGAAAAACAGCCGATCAGGGAAGTGAGATCAAATTTATTGAGAAGGGCATGATTGGTAAACGCCACAAAAATGGTGGGCACTGCCGGCATAATGGTGGCTTTGTATTTCTGCACCGCCTTGAGAACTTCCGTGAATGGCGGGTTGCCGGCCCTAGGATCGGGAATGCACACAAGCCGGCTGCCGCTGCCGCAGGCGGACATCATGCAGACGGTCATGCCGAAACTGTGATACCAAGGCAACACTCCCAGATAGGTGTGAAAACCGCCTTTGCGTATGGGTTCCGGTTTGCCGCCCGGTTCGTGGGGAAACCGGCCCCAGGCTTCCAGCGCCTTGAGGTTGTATGTAAAATTGGTATGGGTCAAGGCCGCGCCTTTGGGAACGCCGGTGGTGCCGCCGGTGTAGATGATCAGGGCCAGATCTTTTTGCGGCGTGATTTTCACCTTGGGCGGTTTGGGTTCCGCTCCAGCCACCACATCATCAAAAAACAGGTGCCCTGGTTCATGGCTTTCCGCCTTGGGGATTTTTCCCAGCAGACTGCCTAAAATCGCTTTTATTTTGGGCAGATAGGATTTGACACTGCAAATGACCACGGTTTGAACCCCGGTATTTTTAACGGCTTCCACCGTGGTGGGATAAAAAACGGGATGGTCCATGCAGAACACGGCCTTGGCGCCGGCGTCCTTGAGCTGGTAGTTCAGTTCCGAACCGGTATAGAGGGGATTACAGGTGACGCAGACAGCGCCAGCTTTGAGAATGCCGAAGTAAATGGCCGGATAATGCGGAAGGTTTGGCAGAAAAATAGCGACCCGGTCCCCTTTTTTGATGCCACGGGAGGATAGAAAATTGGCGACCCGGTCGGCGGTGTCCTTGACCGAGGCGAACGTCCGGGTGGCGTCATTGAAAATCGTATAGGTAAGGTCCGGATAATCCCGGGCCGCGTCATCAAGTATCTGAAACAAGGGCAAATCATATTCAGCCAAATTAATATCATGGGGTACGCCGTCGGGCCAGTTTGGGGTGGGCCAGTTTTTTACTGCCATTGCTGTTCCTCCTGTTGGTGGATCATGAGTTCATTAATCTGCGTTCAATTCGGATAAGAACTTGCTTTTAATGTGAAAGCTTATTGCATGATTCGTTTGACGTGTCAATTTGAAAAAAACACTGTTTATAATTCGGATTATGTTATCACATCAGCTTTCATGATCATTAGAACGAGAATTTAATATACGCGATATAGAAAATAAGTCGTCTTTCATCTGGCCGTTACAAATAATAAATAGTATAATATATCAATTGGTTATTTAAAATACTTGACTTTACTAATGCGGACTCAATATAGTGAACATAAATTTTTTACAGCCGCAACCATGATCTTCTCATGGATATTCAAACCGGGCCGATGCGAAAAATTCATAGACTCCGCCTGCCTGATTGACCCCGGTCTGATTATCCTGTTGTTTCGGCATTGTCCTCTGACGGAGTATCATTCCGGTATTCACAGCAAGCCGGAATTCAAGGGTTTCGGAATTCCCGGCAGGTCAAAAGGCGCATCACATGGCGGAAATCGAAAATTATCCCTATATCTTAAAAAACGTATTTGAAGCCAATCAATTTGAAAATATCATTGATTCAAATTTTTTAAATGCGTATATCCCCCGCGATTTTCCTGTGCCGAAGATTGATGATCCCCGGAAAAATCCGTGGTCCCAGTCAGGGACGCCCCGGCACCCATCCTATGTAAAATCCTCTGAAATAAATCAAATTTTTAATTATATCGGGTATATCAAAAGATCCAACCAGAAATCCCTCGCCAAATATCTTCCCCTGCTGTTCAAGGAACTGCGACGGTTTGTACGGGTGATTGAAAAGGTGGTGTATGCGCCGGATATCTGCATATCAGAGGATATTTACAGCGAAATTGAAAAAGGTCTGTATAACTTTTTTGACGTTTACCATACCCGGACCAACGACAGGAATTCCTGGATAGAAGACATCTGGCGGCACCAGAAGTTTTTCCTCGAACAAATCGATATGCTGCTCAAGACACTGAGGCTCAATGGCCAGGTGTTTGACCTGAAATCCGACGCGCTGCATCAATCTCTGACCGATTTCTGTAAAAGTTATTTTCATGATGTCCGTTTGGACCCGCCGGGAGAAACAGACATTCATTTTGTGGCCAATTGCTGTTCAAAGGCGGCCGCGGACAATAAGCCCAAAACCATCTGGTCCGGGGACCGGCATATCACCCGGATATTAACCGCCTTGTACGAGCATTCCATCCTGACCTCGGAGTTTCCCCAGATTTACCTGCGCGCCAATTATTTGCCCCTGCACTTTAATCAGTTGTTCCCGAATTAAACAAAATAAAGATGGACGCGCCCATTATCTATGGATAATAATCAACACGGCAGGCGTTTCCGGAAGATTTGAGATGTCCGGCGAATGCGCGGATATGCGTCATGAATATCGATAATTAAAGGGTTGCGTCATGAAAAAGGAGCTTTTGTTTATTACTGTGATCGGTGAAGATAAAAAGGGGATTGTGGCGAAAGTGTCCGATTTCCTCTACCGGAATGATATCAACATTGAAGATATCAACCAGCGCATCATGGGCGACGGGTATTTTGTCATGACCATGCTGGTGGACATTAAAACCGCCCTGATTCCCATGGAAAAAATCACCGAGGGACTTGAAAAAATCGGCCAGTCCCTTGAATTGCGCATTCAGTTGCAGCATGAAAATATTTTTAAAATGATGCACCGGGTATAAATATGACCATTTCCGTTGAAGAAGTCTATGAAACCGCAAGCATGATTCTATATCAGAATCTGGATATCCGGACCACCACGCTGGGAATTAATCTAAAGGATTGCATTGATTCGGATTTCGGCGCATTCCGGAAAAAGGTCTATAAAAAAATCCATTCCCATGCGGTGCAGCTGGTGGCCCAGGCGAAAATCCTTGAAATGAAGTATGGCATTCCCATCGCTAACAAACGCGTTTCCGTGACGCCCGTCAGCCTGATTATGGAAAGCCATTGCGAGAAAAATAAATTTATTGAAATGGCTCAGACCCTGGACAAGGCAGCCGCAGATGCGGGCATTGATTTTATCGGCGGATTCGGGGCCTTGGTGCAAAAAGGCATGACCCGCTCAGACCGGATGCTCATCGATATGCTGCCGGATGTGCTCTCCCAAACCGGCCGGGTGTGTTCGTTTTTAAATGTGGGCTCAAATGTGGCGGGTCTGAATCTGGATGCGGTGAACCGGCTGGGAGCCATGCTGCACCAGACTGCCGTAAAAAGTGAAAACGCCATTGGATGCGCCAAATTTGTGGTATTCGTCAACGCGCCGGAAGACAACCCGTTTATGGCCGGTGCGTTTCATGGGGTGGGAGAGGGTGATATCACCTTAAACATCGGTATCAGCGGGCCGGGCGTGGTGAAGACCGTTGTGGCGCAAAACCGGGAATGCGATTTGACAAAGCTCTCGGAAGTCATCAAGCGCACGGTCTTTAAGATCACCCGGGCCGGTGAGCTGATCGGCCGGGAACTGGCGGCGGCGCTTAACATTCCCTTTGGCATTGTGGATATTTCCCTGGCGTCCACCACCGCGGCGGGTGATTCCGTGGCCAACGTGATCGAGGCGTTCGGCATTGAGCGGATCGGCGCTCATGGCTCCACACTGGCTGTGGCCCTTTTGATGGATGCCGTTAAAAAAGGAGGCGCTATGGCATCCGGCAACGTGGGCGGCTTGAGCGGGACGTTTATTCCCGTCAGCGAAGACGAAGGCATGATTGAGGCGGTCCAGGCCGGGGCTTTAAGCCTGGACAAGCTTGAAGCCCTGACATCGGTCTGTTCCGTGGGGCTCGACATGTTCGCCATTCCGGGAGATACGCCGGAGGAAACCATCAACGCCATTATTGCCGATGAGCTGGCCATCGGCATCATCAACAACAAAACCACGGCCGTGCGCGTTATACCGGTTCCAGGGAAAAAAGCCGGAGATACCGTTGTGTTCGGCGGGCTGCTGGGAACCGCGCCGGTGATGCCGGTCAACCGGTTCTCGTCAAAAAATTTTTTGAAGCGGGGCGGCCGCCTGCCTGCGCCGATTACCAGTATGCGGAACTGATGCTCCGCCTTGACGGCTGCATAAAAAGTTATCTTTCTCCATACTTATGTATACCAAAGCATACATTGCGCCCCTGTTGAATATTTTGATTTTACATGCATTTTTCCCCCGCTTTTTATTTGTTCATCCGAATGTCAGGCCGGATATTCGTCCATGCGATATTTGCCGGCCGCGAATGTATAATTTTGTCAATAATATAACTCCTCAATTCGAATGAGATCCGTTCACGAAAGGTTCCCGGCTCTTCATCCGAAGCATCGCGGGTTCAATATCGCCCGTCACCCAAAATATAATTGGCATTCATTTTGCTGATGTATATAATTATAGACATGAAACGGATATCTTTTGTCCTTCTTGCATCAGCCTTAACCGTTTCAGAAAAAAAATCATAACCGAATATCGGGGTGAATTTTGGATAGTATTAATATCCGCTATAATTTCAAATTCGACGGCCCGCGGCAGGAGATCGTGGATGTGGCGCTGGACGCCCGGAATCTTACGGTCGTCCGGAATATCGATAATGACTTGCCGGCTTGGACAAAGCTTGAATTTAATCAATGCCCCCATTGTCCTCTGGACGCAAAGCTTCATCCGGCGTGCCCGGTGGCGGCCATCCTGGTGGATATTGTCCGAAGGTTTGATAAAATTTTATCCTATGATCCCGTTGATCTTGAAATCATTACGGCGGAGCGAACGGTCTCCCAGCACACCACGGCCCAGCGGGGGATCAGTTCACTGATCGGGTTGCTCTTTCCCGCCAGCGGGTGCCCGCATACCGCTTTTTTCAGGCCCATGGTCCGGTTTCACCTGCCCATGGCCAATAAACAGGAAACCCTCTTCCGGGCTGTCGGCATGTATCTGCTGGCCCAGTATTTTATCGGAAAAGACGGATACATCGGAGACCCGGAGCTCCACGGCCTGACGCAAATTTATAAAAATTTAAATATATTGAATATCCATGTGGCGGAACGGCTGAGAAACGCCACCCAGACAGACTCCTCATTGAACGCCATTATCATTCTGGATGTTTTCACCCAGTCCCTGCCATTTGTGATTGAGGATCACCTCAGCGAAATGCGGTATTTGTTTGAGCCTTATATGTCGGATAGTTACGCAGCCATCATGAAGACGGTGGAATCCCAGGATGATTGCCTGTAACCGCATCATCTTGAATTTTTGAAAAATTTGTTTCCCCAGCCATAAAAGAGCGCAGATGCCCTCATTTTTCGACGGCCTGGAGTCCTCCCCACGCGCTGTTCCAGCGCAAACCCAGATCCAGCAAATCCTGCCAGATGTG
>DAIEHU010000143.1 GCA_027353395.1 Desulfobacteraceae bacterium | reverse complement strand
GAATCCGGAATAATTGTATATCCCCTGGGCAGCGCGCCCAGAGATGTTTCCCGGACCTTTGGCGATGAGGTTCCGGCGGAAGCCAGGGTTGAAATGGTCAGGAGCGATATAAAGACAACGGAGAAGGCGCTTATTTTTTTTTGCATCGTTCTATATCCTTACGGGTTTAATGTTTTGGATCAGCGCGGTATGCCGTCATGGGCGGCAATGATGAAATGGATTTTATGGGAGGCTGGATTAATTGTCAACAGGCCCTGATGGAATAATTCAAGATTGATGCAATCGTAAAAAGTCGGGAAAGGCACTTTTCCGTCATTCCGGCGAAAGCCGGAATCCAGTATATTCGGCAAGTTATAAATTATCTGGACCCCGGCCTGCGCCGGTGCGACGACTTTTTACGATTGCATCATTTTTTTATTTTTGAATTCCGGTATAACGGGCTTTGGGTTAATGCGGGATGACGGGGTGAAGCGCCCCCGCTATATTTTCTGCTGGGTTTTGCCCTTTGGGTCTATTCGCCTTTCGGCGCTGCGGTTTCTTTGCCCCCGCCAAAGGGTTTTTTAAACAGGTCAATCACATGCCCGATGGCTTCATGCTGTTTTTTCATCATGTCTTTCTGCATCTCGATAAACGCGTGGAACGGCATGGTGAGATTAAGCGATGCCAGATAAATAAAGGTTTTCTGCTCAATGTTCAGACCCGCATAGGGATTGTAGACCGGATACCAGAAATCCGTGGAGGTGCTGTTGGTGCTGGAATTGCTGGGAATTTTATAGGATGTGTTGAACAGGCATCCCAGGCCGATATCCAGAGTGGTTTCATGGGGAAGCCTGATCCCCGCGCCGACGCCGACATTGTGGAGATCAGGGACAAAATAGAGCAGGTCGGCCAGGTTTTTGCGGATGGACGTGGGCCGGTATTCGTATCCGCATCGCAGGGTCAGTTTCCGGGTCGCCTCAAATTCGAGTCCAACGCCCCAGGAAACAGTGTCTTTGAGATGGCGCTGAACAATAAGATTGCGGTGCCCGCCGGTATAGCCCAGCATTTTCACCAGTTGCAGCAATTGAATGTCCTGGTCTGTCTGAAAATTGTCCTGCTGAACCACCGACCAGTTTACCCAGTTCATGTCAAACAGAAATTTCAGCTTTTCCCCAGGCTTAATGGCCACGCCGGACTGAAGCCGCTGGGGGAACTTCTGGGTGGCGGTGAGGGTACCCCCCTGGAACGGTACGCCTTGGGTGGGCAGCTGAAACATGCCCGATACGATTAAAAGCAGGGGGGAGCTGCCCATCCAGGACATCATGCGCTGCCATTGATCGCTATATTTAAACATATAACTGCCGTTTAAATCCGCGTCGATTTCACTTTGATAGGTCATGCCCCAGGTGAGCCAGGGTTCCGGGGTATAGAGCATCCCTAAATTATAGTTGGGCGAAAAATCGTCCCGCACCTGCAATTCAAGTGACGCCACCCGGTCATAGGGGCCGATGCCGCCGCCGAACCAGGGTGGCGGCAGGGTCAGTTCGGATAAAACGGGGATTTCGAGGTTTTGTGTCGCATCCCCCAGAACCTTTGTCAGCGCCACCAATTCATTGGGGGAGCGCATGTTCATGTGCATGCGCATGGCGGTCTGTCCCATGCCCACGCTCATGCCCAGGGATAGATCCGGGGTCAGCTTGTAGCTTGCGGCCGGCGCGGCGTATATCAGGTGCTGCAATGCCAGGGACCGCCCGTTCCACGCGCTGGGGCCGTCGCCGTTAAAATTGAATCCTCCGCCATAGGGCACATAGTTCCCCACGGCAAAGGTCCATCTGGATTCGGGTTTGCGGTAACTGACCCCCATGGTGGGGGCGATGAGAAATTTGATGGTTTTGTTGTAAATGGGAACATACATCATCCCGCTGCTGTTGGTATCCGAGGTGCCATCCAATGGATCATGAATCTGGCCTTCCTGGGGGCCCCACTGGCCGAAGAAGCCACCGAATTTGGGGTCCGCGTTGAATTTTCTGCTGACGGACAGCCAGGGCAAGGTGACCCCCTGCCCGAACACCTGGCCTTCCGGAAGGTTGGAAAGGCCCGCGGGGTTATAGTGGATGGACATGAGACCGGGCGGATCCGCGGTGCAGGTATTGGCCAGTGAAATGGCTTTGGCGTCAATGGCCATCTGTTCTACGAAGGCGGCGCGGGCCGGAGCTGCGGTCAGGACCAGGATAGCGGTTATACAGGATAGACGCCATAACCGTCTGAGGCCAGAAGTGAACAAATTTTTGTCTCCCGTGCTTTTCTGCGTATGTGATATCAGCATCTGATCAACCGTTTACAGTGCAAAATCAATGGGTGTGGAAAAGGACAATGAAAAGCTGCGGGTGGAGGTGATCGGAATGCCGATGGTGAAATTCATGTTCTGATTCCGGCTGAATTTATAGCCGGTGCCGATATTGATGCTGGCGCCCGTGGAATCGCCGGACTTGGCGTCCGGTGAGTTCTCATATTTATAGGTGGTGGAGAAACTGTACGAATAGCTGAAGCTCATGTTCAGATTCAGCTTGTAGGAAAGGGCATAGCCCATGCCCACCGCAGCCCCCAGACCCATGCCCGGATCCACTTCGTTTAGAATCCCTTCGGTCCGTTTCTGGTTAATGCTTTGCGTGGCAAAGGGATAGGAGATGGAAAAGCTGCTGAAGGTAATCACCGGGTCAGACACCTGGCTCAGGGAAACGCCCAAACCGGCGTTATAAATTCCGGAGGAGGTGGACAGTTCCTTTCCCGGCTGGATTTCGTAAGGATTACGGCCCACCGGAACGCCGAAGCTGCCGTTGATGATAATGGTGGGGAAATCGGCGGTACTCTTGATGGGCTGAAAATTCCAGCCAAGCGACAGATCCCCGAGATCGGTTGCCGACATGGAATCAACGGTACCAACCTTTTGATAGCTGTAGACAAAGGGAATCGATGTGCTGACGGATAAATTGTTTTTTAACCCGTAAGACACGCCAAAGGAGTTGGAAATGGTATGGGCAGCCACGTCTTCAATCCGGGTGGATTGCCGGATCGCGTCATAACCGGCGTATGAATAGCCCAGGCCATAGGAGAATTGAATGATGCCGGCCTGGGTCAGGGTGTACTCACTGCCAGCCGCTTCCAGAATGTCTTTTTCCGAGGCGGCGGATTCTTCCTCGGTGATCTTGAGCTGATTGCGGATGTCCGCTTCCCCCTTCAGTCTCTGCATGGCCTGCTCCATGCTCTGGATTTTTTCCTGCATTTCTTTCATGGTAAGGGGCTTTTCAGGAGCCGCCGGTTTTATTTCGGGAGCGGATTCTTTGGCTGCGGCGGATGTCTCGGTTTTTCCCCCGGTAAAATTCGCCGCGGCGTTATCGACCGGCTTTTCTGCCCGAGCCGTGATGGCTGACGGAACCACCGGCTTGGCGGCCTCTCCCCTCTGCATGGAATTATAACGGGTGACGATCATGGGCGTGTTGACGGTTTTTTTGAAACCCGCCAGGGCCAGCGACGCATCCCTGTAGGACTCGTATTTCCCAAGCCGGACGGAAAATATCTCTTTCCCCTTTGAATTTATGGATTTAAAAATATAGGGGTCAAGCCCCTGGGCTTTTAGCTGTTCGACTTGCCTGTCCGCGTTGGATTCGGACAGAAAATAGCCGGTCTGGACGGAGAAAAATATAGGTTCATCCCCGGTGGAAGCAGTATTGGCGGAAGGGCTTGCAGGTTCCGGTTCAGCCGATTTTTCCGGCGCGGCCTGATCTTTATGGGCGTTTTCAATGGCATCGGTAACCGTCTGAGATGAAATGGCGGATGGAAGAAACACAATGATCAAGTTCAGGCCAAGAAAAATCAAAAGTATATTTTTCAATTTGAACTCCTCGCTTAACGGGTCGTTAAATTAACACAACGGCTGCGTATCGGTTTTCATCCCGCCGGGGCATGGGTTTATACCCGATCCAATTTTCCAATTTTCTGATAATTCGTTTTCCGCCGCCGGGGACGGGGCTTATCCCCGCCCCGGTTTCAAATTTTTTTATGCCGTATTATATTTTTTATGCCGCATTATAGCCGCATGATGATTGATGCAATCGTAAAACGTGCTTTTCCGTCATTCCGGTGAAGGCCGGAATCCAGCCTATTCAATAAGCTCTGGATGCCGGATCGGGTCCGGCATGTCGCGGCGCGGACTTTTTTACGAGATCATCATAACTAGTTCGGATCATATTTTTGATATTCCTTTGGAAGTATCGTTCCATCCGGTTTTGGAATGACCGGCGCATAATCGGTTAAAATGTCAAGGGCTGTCTTTTCATTGATATATCGCAGATCCGCATTGGTCAACGCCATCCGGTTCGGCCATTTGCCGGTATCTGGGCGGTCCACCACAAATATCACGTTTTCAAACCACATGTCCTTGAACGTGTTGAGGGCATAGCTGGTATTGCCCCGGAAAGGGTCCGCCAGAAAAATATGGTTGCCGTGAATGCCCCGGAATATGGTGAAGTGGCGGTATCCTAAAAATTCGATGGGGAGGATGCAGGGTTTGCCAAGGGTTTTCAGGTCATTTAATTCCGCTTTGTATCCATTGCCTTCATATCCGAGGGTGGATACGAATTTTTTCATGTCCAGGAGGGAAAAGGCCCGGCGTTCGGAGATTTTTTCCTTGCTGCCCAGGTCCATCAGGCCCTGGATGACCTGCCGTTCCGTGAAGTTTTCGCCGAGATACGAATTTAAGAGCGTGGCAAGGGCCGCGGAACCGCAACTGTAATCAAAGGATTGCTTGGTAATGTTTTTGAACTGAATTTCATTTAATGGTTTGACCTGTTCCTTGATGACCACCGGCGTGCCCGCTCCGACATCGAGATATATTTCATTTTTATGCAACGGTTGAATCGGATGAAATCCGGCGAAAAGACATACGACGATGACAAACGCTGCGATAATATGCATAAGTCTATGATGGTATTTTTATATGGTTGATTAGCCGCGAAATTTGATGAAACCGTAAAAAGTCCGCAACTCGTCATGCCGGTCCCGGATCGGAGTCCGGGATGACGAATCCGGCATCCAGAACTTATTGAATACACTGGATTCCGGCCTGCGCCGGAATGACGGGAAAATACTTTTTCCGACTTTTTACGATCGCATTAAATTTAAATATTTATATTTAATTTATTGGTTTTTGTCAAATAAAATATAGCGTTAAAAAATAATCGAGCGGATGTCTCCGCATCTTCGGACTGGCTGGGATAAACATCGCCCCTGCCACGGTCATTTTCTCCGTCCGTCATTCCGGTCTTCTTCCCCCGTCATTCCGGCAAAGGCCGGAATCCAGAATAGTTCTGCCGGGCTGTTCAATTCTGGATGCCGTACCGCGTCTGGCAATGGCGCTTTCGGATTTTTACGGAATCAACTGGAGATTCAGCCGATGGACATTGATGCCGTCAATGGCGCCGGGGCCGAAATTGGTCCCTGCGAATGTGGCGCTTTCAAACCGGATGGAGCCCTGCATGGGCAGTTGCAGGGCGACCATGCCGCGGCTGTAACCCGCGGGCCAGCCGACGGGCAAATCGCAATAGGTTTCACCCACATCAATCCCGGCGGGGTTGGACGCGCGTTTGAGCGGATTCGGGTTGGTAAAATCTCCGAACAGGTCGCCTATCTGAAAGTCTCCGAAATCAACAGGCGTGGCCCGGTTGGGCATCCAGGAAGAGGGATAGCGAGGGTCATCCGTCGCGTCGGCGAAACTCTTGCCGATATAGGTCGGGCACAATTGAATGGCCTGGCAAGAGTTATTATAGGAATAGCCGATTTTATCAATGGTCATCTGAAAGGTGGTTTCCCAGTCATATCCGATTCCGCCAATCCGCGGGGAAGTGTATGTGGTGAATCTCGGGATATCGATATTGCCGATAAACATGGAGCCAAGATCGATGGGAACGGCGGGATTGGGAGGATTTGGCGTGTAATTTGGGTCAAAAAAAATAATATTTCCGATACTATAGGCCACCTTCTGGTCCCACTTCGGAGCAAACGTGGAAGTCATGCCGCGGTAAATCTGGGTCGTGGCGGTTGATGGATTCCAGTCATCAACGGAAGCGACCAGGGGTTCGCCCACGTCCATATGGATCAGCCCGCTGCCGGTGACGGTGGTGCCGAAATCGTAATTAAAGAGCGCGGGGCCTCCGGTTTCAGCGTTAAGGAGTTTGATATTTTGAAGGGCCAGGATTCCGTTGTTGTTGGCGTAATAGCGGAATGAATCAATATACTGGAACAACTGGACGTTTTTAATGGCGATGGTGACGCCCGCGCTGCCGCAGACATCCTCCATCTCGCTGTTTTCCATGGGGGTGAGTCCGGCCTGGACGGGGGAGGCGGCGCAAACGAATACGATAAAGAAACTTAGCAAGCGGAGCGTCATCTGTAGGCGCAAAAAATTCATTTGGGGATTTTGTGTCTGTTGAGATGCGGTAGTCATGCACTCACCTTTTATCTTGATTAGGGGACCAAGTACATTTCAGGCATATTTCTTTACATCGCGCAATCGGCATTCCACATGCCAAAAACGCGTCATTTCCATGAGATGGTTTTGGCATGTGGAACAGCGATGGTTATTGTCGCACTTTTTTTGATAATTTGACAGCTTAAAATTGATGAAACCGTAAAAAGTCAATTTTCTCCTTTTTTCGTCATTCCGGCGAAGGCCGGAATCCAGTATATTCAATAAGCTCTGGATGCCGGATCGCGTCCGGCATGACGGAACGGAGCTGGATCCCGTCATTCCGGCGAAGGCCGGAATCCAGAACGGCATTGACAAAAAAAAGCGAAGGAAGAAATGACTTCCTCCTTCGCTTTTTCATTTTTTTTCACATGGTCAGGCAAGCCC
>DAIEHU010000142.1 GCA_027353395.1 Desulfobacteraceae bacterium | reverse complement strand
CCGGACATCAATCTGGAAAACAGTCTCGTTATTGGCGTCAGCGCATATGTTTTTGGCGCCATCCCTTCTGAATTAATGGAAAAAGCGGCCAAAGAGATATGCCGGCAGTGTACCCGGTTTTATGCTGTCGATTTTTCCTCTCCTTCCTGGCGGCCCGCTGCTTTTTTAAAGGATACCGGGGAGTGGGGCAGCGCCTATTTGAGAGCCATTCACGGCCAAACAGACGGGTGGGTGGATGCCCTGCTCCATCCTCATGTTAAATATCTGGCTTTGTCGCCGGGGCTGGCTTCCCAGTATGCTTCCTGGCCAGGGGCGGACGGCCATAGCGCCGGGTATGCGATTTGCGAAGACGGCACGCTGCTGCCCCCGAATATATTGACCATTGCGGAAAAGATGCGGCAACTCCACGAAAAGAAGGTTTATTACAAATCCAAGGTCCGGCTGTACACCCTGCTTTACCTGGGGCATACGATCCAGGGCAATGTCGCTTTGGCATCTGTCCCAGGCTGGGTTGCCGACTATCTTCTTGTGGAATGAAAAACAGGAGCGGAACCATGATGCGGACCACATCATCAACTATCATAATCTTTATTTATGGGTGCGGTCTCTGCGCCACGGGTGTGCCATGTGGATCAGAAATCCCAAAACCTTTGCGATGACAGGAACCAATTATGATTTCAGAAATCGGAAAAACCGGGAAAATGGCCGCGCAATCTCTTAAAAAGTTCATCCACGACCAAGGCATTGATCTCATGGGGATCGCCGATGCCCGGAACCTGATTCTGGCGTATCCGCCCAGGCCGGCCACGAATCTCATGCCGTCCGCCAAAAGTGTGATCGTGATGGCGGTTGCCCATTCCCTGGGATCGGTTTACTCACCGGACATCATGCTCTGGACCCGGAGCAAGATGCAAACTTCGCGGCTCCTGGATGAAACCGCAGAAAAAATCGGCCGCCAGCTTGAGCGTGAGGGGTTTCTGGCCCTTCCAATTTCAGCCGATAAACCGGTGGCGATTTTTAAGCACAACCCGGAAACCGGTAAAAAATTCCGCCAGACAAGGGCATTGGGCTTTCTGTCATTAAAACATGCGGCTGTGAGCTGCGGCATGGGTGAGATCGGGAAAAATAACCTGCTGCTCACTCCTGAATTCGGGCCGCACCAGCGGTTATGTGCCATCGTGACGGAAGCGGTGCTGGAACCGGACGATAGGCAGGAGTTGAAGTTATGCAAGAATTGCAGGCGATGCGTTGAGGCCTGTCCATCCGGTGCGTTGAAAGACGGCGGATATGATGTGGATCCCTGTTTTGTTTACTGGTCTTATGGGTTTAAGCGTCTGCCGCCGGCAAGCTTCCGGGAATGGCCGGGATACATCAGTATGCTGCGCCGGCACATGAAACGGCGGGACTTGCTGGTGGAAAGCGGCCAGACATACATTACCGACGTGGATAACTGCATCGAATGCATGCGGGCCTGTCCGGTGGGCGAGCGCTGGAAAAAAATTCGTCCGGAAACGCTTCCGCCGCAGAAATCCGGCGGCGCGGAACGCAGGATGCGGCGGAATATGTGATTGCCGTGCAAGAACCCTGAATTGCTGAAAATATAATAAAAATAGATATCTATGGAAAGTTTTATTTAAAGAGCAAAACAACGGCAATGATGACCAGAAGAATTAACCCGCTCCATAAAAGCAACTTGCCAAGCGGCGTCCCCGGACCATTCTTTTCCGGAACGGAAAGGTTCTGCCCGAAAACCTTCTGCTTGTCGTTTGAGAGATTTGAACGCAACTGCGCCAATTGCTCGGCGCTCAGAACCGTGGTCCCGTCAAAATCATCTGCAGGGGCCGGGGGTTTTTTATTTGATGATGAGACAGGCGATTCAATGGTCACCCGTAGCGAAAATTTGCCGATACTGATGGTGTCGCCGTTCTTTAAAGCGGCTTCCGTAATTTGCCGGTCATTCAGAAAGGTGCCGTTTGTACTGCCCAGATCCTTGACGATATAGGGCCCGCCGATCGATCTCTCGATTTTGGTATGAGCACGCGATATGCCGCTGTTATCGAGAAAGATATCCGCCGTCGGGACACGGCCGATCTCCACGGCATCCTGTGTAAAAATGAATTCTTTTAAGATATTGTCTTTTATAGCCAGCTCGATTTTCAAAATCTGATCATTATGCATCGCATGATTCTCCAAAGACAGGCAAGGGATTATTGGCGCATGAAATGAGTAAGTTTTTTGAATTGTTGTGTATTGTATATATATTATGAATCTTCATGTCAAGTTTTATCCCATTTTATCCCGTTTTCCAAATTTCGATGGCGCGCCGGGGCCATCGCTCATAAATGTGATTGATGTTTTGTCAGTGGTAAGTTAAAAATGAGTTGCTCATACGGCTAAAAACGTTGTTTTACAGAAGCGAACCGCAAACCCTCTCTTCAGGCAAGGCATATGAAACAACCAGCATATGGTTTCAGCACCCATGTCGGTAACGTTCGTTCCCATAATGAAGACAGCCTTCGTGTCCTTCCGGAATTGGGGCTTTGGATGGTCGCCGATGGAATGGGCGGGCATAAAGGCGGCGAAACCGCATCCGCGCTTGCCGCCGACTTTATCGTTGAAAAAACCAGAGCCGGATGCCCTTTAGAGGAATCCATCGCCCAGGCCCATCATGTGATTAAGCAGGCCAGCAGGGAAGGAAAAGGGCCTGAAGGGATGGGCACAACCGTTGTGGCTCTTCAAATAAATGGTGATGATTATAAAATCGCATGGGTTGGGGATTGCAGAGCGTATTTATGGAATGGCAAGGCCCTAAAACAGCTTACCAAAGACCATTCCTATGTCCAGCACCTGGTGGATACTGGCGTGATTTCCCAGACGGAGTCGGCGAGCCATCCGTATCAGGATGTTCTGGTCCAGGCGCTTGGGGCGGCGGATATTGATGACGTGAACGTGGATAAACTGATTTATAAACTGCATCGAAACGAGCAAATTCTGTTATGCAGCGATGGACTTACCAAGGAAGTCGATAACCGGGGCATCACCAAGGCGCTGGCCCTTAGACTGAACGAACAGGAAAAAGTGGATTATCTGGTGCGGGCCGCCCTGGCCAATGGCGGAAAGGACAACATCACCATCGCGCTGGTTTCCGCCCGCGATGATGCGCCTGTTAAAATGACGGCAGGCGATACGCAGCCAATCCTTACGGAGGAATTGATTCAAGCGGGTTTCTGGGGAAGACTGCACGCCTGGCTGAAGCGGGCGTTGGGATCGTTTTTATAAACCGCAATGATTATGATGCTGGCATGGATTTATGATTGATATTCCCAATTATGAAATCGGCAAACTGGCGGGCCGCGGCGGCGTCGCCGAAGTCTATCTCGCAAGGCACAAACTGCTGGACCGGAAGGTCGCTATCAAGTTTATTTCTCCGGTGCATGCCGGTGATCTGGCGGATAAGCGGTTTTTAAAGGAAGCCAAAGTGGTCGCCGGTCTCCGGCATACGAATATCGTATCCATCTATGATGTCGGCGTCTATGAAAATAAATATTACATCATCATGGAATATCTCGAGGGCGGCGACCTTAAACAGAACATTAAACGCACGCTGCCGGTGGCGCAGGCGCTCAAAATTTTGCGGCAGATCGCATCCGCCCTGGCCCATGCCCATGACAAGGGATTTATCCACCGGGACATCAAATCTCAGAATATCATGTTCCGCGGTGACGGGACCGCGGTCCTGACAGATTTCGGGATCGTCAAGGATCTGGCCTCCGACACCGGATACACCATGGACGGCACCAGCATCGGCACCCCCCACTATATGAGTCCGGAACAGGCCCAGGGATCGGACGGAATCGACTGGCGCACGGATTTATACAGCCTGGGCGTCACTTTTTATGAAATGCTCACCGGTTCGGTTCCGTATAACGCGGATTCCCCCATCGCCGTGGCGCTCAAGCATATTAAAGACCCGGTCCCGCAGCTGTCCGAACAGTACGCGCGGTTTCAGCCCATTATCTCCAAGTTAATGGCGAAAGACCCCAATGACCGCTACCAATCGGCCCATGACCTGATTTCGGCCATCGACAGGCTCGACAGGCATGACAGTCTTGACAGTTTTGACAGCGAAGACGCTGCTCCCACATATCCATTCCTTATGCCGCAAAAATTCGGACGCAAGGTCAATCTTGCCAATGTTATTTCTGGCGTAATAATCGGCTGCATCATTTGCGGGCTTGTGCTTTTTATAGTGCCCTATCTATCCGACATGAACCGCCAATCACAAGCGCCGCCCGAAAACGCACAGTCCTCCGCCGGGTCACCGGTTAAATCTTTGGCTCAGGCAAAGAAGCGCCCTTTACTGGACGCGATTAAAAATAAATGGACCCATACCATCGATATGGAGCCGCTGGCCGGACTGATCGAACAGAAAAATTATCCGGAAACCCTCAATTTTATTGCAGCCGCCCGGAAAAATTTACGGGCGGCGGGAAACGAAATGGTGCAAAAAGCGGACCGGCTTCTGGAGGCGAAGCAGATGCTGAACGCCGGAGATATCTACAGTACCGTTCTATCCGTGGAGCCCGGCAATCAAAGGGCGCTCTTGGGCCTTCTCGACGCAGCCGTATCAAAACAGCAGGAATTATCCGGAAATGAAAAAGCAACCGCCGGAGAATATGACGCGTTGCTGGCGCTTTTGAACAAAGGGATGGAATCCACTCATTCCCCGGTTTTTGAATATCTCAAGACGGCGGCGATGGCTTCTGTCGTTGAATCGGCCAAGCGGCAGTTCATGCAGGGAATTATGATGAGGCCGGAAAATGGTCAAAAACCGAATTGAAATATGCGCCGGAAAAACCGCGCCTGAAGGAACTTAATTATCTGGTTCTGGCCAGGGACTGTGTTAATGAAGGCCGGCTGAACTCTCCGGATCAGGATAACGCACTTTTCTATTATCGAAAAGTGCTGGCCCAGTCACCCCGGAACCAAGAGGCCATCATAGGGGTCGCAAGCATCGATGTGCTGATTCCGCTCTACCAGGTCAGGCAAAAAGGGCCGCTCTCTGAAAAAATTTCCGCGTACCGGACGCTGTTCTTGAATTTAAAGTCCGCCATCGCGGAACATGGTGAGAACGCCATGGCGGATTTAAAGCGCGAGGTTATCGATCAGGTGAGGGCGGACATCGCAGACCAGAAAAGCCGGAAAAGAACCATTCCCGCTGAATTTATGGCCCTTGTTTCCGAGAATTTTCCGGACGAAAAGGATATGTCGCGCACCCAGTACGACATATTGATCGCCAGAGGCGATGAGAGCCCATTGTTAAAGGGAAAAGCGGATTCCTATGTAAACGCCCTGAAGCTGAATCCATCCGCCTCCATCGCCCAGCGCAAAATTGAAAATCTTGTCAAAAGCCTGGATGATGCCGGAAAGCCGGATGAAGCGCGGGCGGTTTTAAAGCAGGCCATGGATATTGCACCAGATCAGGAATCGTTTAACAATATGCTTCAGGATATCAAACGGCTTCAGGATATTAAGGTTGACATCGCCGCCGCATTGTCAAAAATTAAACAACATCAATCTATTATTGAAAAAATGGGGTCGTATACCGCATTGTTCGACGCGCTGAACACCGCCGCCAAACGGTATGGGAGCAAAAAAATAACGGACCTGGTCCGGGAGGCGAAAGCACAGACAGCGGCTGACATCCAAGCTGAAAAATCCAGCGGGCGTCTGATTCCCGATGAATTCATGGCGCTTCTGAAAAACCGGTTTCCTGAAATGCACAAGGATGCCGTGAATGCTCAGTATGACATTCTGATTGGAAAAGGCGATAAAGGAAGTTCCAACCAGGAAGCGGCGGATTATTACCTGAAAGCGCTGAATCTGGACAAAAACCGCGGGGAGGCGAAAAACAGAATTGAACTGCTGGTCAAGGACATGGACGCCAATGGGGACGGCGCGGCGGCGGCGAAACTCCTGACCCAGGCGACGCAGATACTGCCAAATGAATTGATATTTGCAGAATTGTCTGGCAAAATGAAAAGCAATATCGAAGTCTTTGCCACGTCTTCCGGGTGCGGTAAAGAAAATCAGATTACCAGCGCACCGGTTTCTGCCGAGAGCTTAACCATTTGTATCCATTATAACAATATGCCGCCAGACAGCGTTGTAACGATAGTGTTGCATCAAAAGGGCGGCAAGGCGATGGAGGCCCCCCTGATTCTGGACGGCCGTTCCGGCAGCAAACCGGTTGATATCATGGCCCCCATCCAGGGTTTTGTGGTGGGCGAATACACGATATCCGTCAGGCAGGGCGGAAAAATAATATCCGAAACCCAGATACAGTTAACAGCCAAACGGAGGTAATGCTTATGCGGTGGATATTTCTGTTTATTCTGGTTGCCATGACAACCATCGGATGCGCGGCGAATTGCCAGAATGTTCAGCAGCAACTGGACACATGCAAGACAACCCTGACGGACCAGGACCTCATCATTAAAAAACAGGAATCGTCAATCCGGCAAAAGGATCAGCAGCTCGCCGAGCAAAACAAAACCATTGAAAAGCTGGGGTTGGATATTGCCGAATTGAAAAGGCAATTGGGTATCAGCTCGGATGAGAAAGGCCGCAATGATGAGCGCGTCAAGAATATTACCGCGAAGGTTCGGGAATTCATGCAAAAGCAAATCCGCGACAACAGCAATTTCCTGACGGATATCGCTCTGGAGGATTTTATCGGTGAGGAGTTAATGCCAAGAGCGCATACCGGTGATGAAAAACTGATTATCGTTGACGTCGCCCATCCCGTTCCCAGCGGCGGGCAGATTAATGGGATCGGCGGCTATTTTTCAGGCCCTTCCGACATTGTCATTAAGCTGCTTCGCGCCGTGGGGA
>DAIEHU010000141.1 GCA_027353395.1 Desulfobacteraceae bacterium | reverse complement strand
CACACACGCCATGCCGTATCGGGCATATTGGGGGGTTCATGACGACTTATGACGACAGACCCTGGCTGAAGGCTTATGACTCCGGAATTTTGCCGGATATCGGCATTCCGGACAAAACTTACGTTGACGCCCTGATGGAAGGGCTGACGGCGTTTCCGGATCGCGCCGCCATGCATTTTATGGGCGTCACGATCTCCTTCCGGCGGTTGGATGACCTGTCGCGCCGGTTCGCCGCTTTTCTGGCGGAGAGCGGCATCCGGCCCGGTGATGTGGCGGGATTAAGCATGCCGAACATCCCCCAGTTTCTCATCGCCCTGTGCGGGGCCATGCGCGCCGGTTGCGCGGTCTCCGGCGTGTCGCCGCTTCTGGTTCCCAAGGAACTCGCCCATCAACTGAACGACTCCGGATGCCGGGTGCTGGTAACCCTGGATGCGGTATTTGAACGGGTATTGACGCGGATCAGTGAACCGCTGCCGGGTTTGACCCATATCGTGACCGCCAACATCGGCGATTACCTGCCGCCGGTGAAACGATTTATGGGCAAAATATTAAAAAAAATACCCTCTGGCCGGGTGACGCCATGGGCCGGTAAAACCATCCGGTCCTTTCCACGGGTGATGGCCGCCTATGCCCAGAACCGGCCCCAGAAAAGCGGCATTGAACCACCCGCCATCTCTTCGGATGATATCTGCCTGATTCAATATACCGGCGGCACCACCGGGGTTCCCAAGGGCGTTGAACTGACCCACCGCAATATCACCGCCAATCTGACCCAGGTGCGTCACTGGGCCGACTTCCAGTCCGGACAGGATGTGCTGTGTTCCGGTTTTCCGTTTTTCCATCTGGCCGGCCTTATGTTCGGCATGGCGGCCCTGGCCACATCCAACACCCAGTGTCTGATTCCAGACCCCCGGAACACCCGTCATATCACCCGCGAAATCCGGGATCACAGGCCCTCGATTTACGCCAACGTGCCCACTTTGTACCAGATGCTGATGGATGACCCGGAATTTAAAAAACTGGATTTTTCATCGGCAAAAATCTTCGTATCCGGCGCGGCCCCGTTCCCCGTGGAGTCCATCCGGGCCTTTGAGTCAACAGTGGGCCTGGGCAAAGTGGTGGAAGTCTACGGCATGACGGAAACCAGCCCGATTATCAGCGGCAATCCCCTGAAGGGCGAAAAAAAAATCGGTTCCGTGGGCGTGCCCGTGTCCAATACCTTTGTCCGGATTGTAGACGTGGAGGATGGCGGCACGGTGACGCCGGTGAACACGCCCGGCGAGATCATCGTGCGCGGGCCTCAGGTGATGAAAGGCTATCACGGAAACCCGAAAGAGACCACCCATGCGCTGAGGCCCCATGACGGCGATATCTGGCTGCATACCGGCGACATCGCCCGGATGGACGAGGACGGTTACCTTTACATTGTGGACCGGTCCAAGGACATGATCAATGTGGGCGGCTTCAAGGTCTTTTCCCGGGAAGTGGAAGAAACGCTGCACCAGCATCCAGCGGTTGATTTTTGCGCTGTCATCGGCATTCCGGACCCGGCCCGTCCCGGCAGTGATCTGGTCAAGGCTGTGATACAACTGACCGTGGAAAGCAAATCCAGTGATGCCGGCATTTTAAAAGAAGACATCATCGTCTTTTGCCGGGAAAACATGGCCCCTTACAAAGTTCCAAAACTGGTCGAATTTATTGATCAAATTCCTTTAACGCCCGTAGGCAAGGTGGATAAGAAATCGCTGCGCTGATCCCTCCTTCACTATATCACTGGACAGATATTCCGCCCGTCAGGAGATTTGATATCATTGAAACCCAAATATGAAGAACTGGAAAAACGGATTCATGAACTGGAACCTGCGGAAGTAGCTTTAAAAAAAAGTGAAAAAAAATACCGCATCCTTGTGGAAAACGCCGGAGAGGCCATTTTTGTGGCCCAGGGCGGGATGCTCAAATTCATCAATCCCAGCACGGAAACCATCATCGGCTACCCCATGGAAACCCTGGCATCCAAAGTATTTACGGAATTCATCCATCCTGAAGACCGGGCCATGGTGATGGAGCGGCATATGAAACGGATGCAGGGCGAAGACGTTCCTTCCCTGTATGCTTTCAGAATCATGACCGCGTCAGGAACAACACGATGGGTGGAACTTAATTCGGTCGCCATTGAATGGGAGGGGCAACCCGCCACTCTCAACTTTTTAAGCGACATCACCGTCCGCAGGCAGACGGAAGACGCATTGCGAAAAAGCGAAGAAAAATTCCGTTTTCTTGCTGAAAAAATGGGGGACATCATATGGACAATGGACCTGAACCTGAAAACGACTTATGTGAGCCCATCCATCCGCAGGCTGCACGGTTTTACGCCCGAAGAAAGGAAACAGCAGAAACTGGAGGAAACGATGACACCCGAATCTCTGGCCTATGCCATGACCGTTTTCGCGCAAGAGATGGAACATGAAAAAACGGGCGATTTTGACCCTGACCGGATAATCACGCTGGAGCTTGAATATTATCATAAAGACGGAAACACCTCCTGGATGGAAAACATCATCAAGGGGATGAGAAATGCCAAAGGCGAGCTAATCGGCATATATGGCCTGTCCCGCGACATCACCGGGGCCAAACACGCGGAAGCTGAAAAACAAAGACTTCAAAGCCTGTTGAATCATGCCCAGAAAATGGAGTCCATTGGCCGGCTTGCCGGAGGAGTGGCCCATGATTTCAATAACATGCTCGGGGTGATTCTCGGCCACGCGGAGATCGCGTTTGGAAATACAGAGCCGCAAGAATCCGCACACCATTCCATTCTGGAAATCCAGCGCGCGGCCCAGCGCGCCGCGAACCTCACTCGCCAGCTTCTGGCCTTTGCCCGGAAACAGACCATTTCCCCGATACAGCTTTCCTTCAACGAAACGGTGGGGGGGATGATCAGCATGCTCAGGCGGCTCATCGGTGAAAATATTCAATTGATCTGGATGCCCGGCGCAAATTTATGGCCTGTAAAAATGGATCCGGCCCAGTTGGATCAAATTCTGGTCAACCTGTGCGTCAACGCCAGGGACGCCATTTCGGGAGTGGGGAACATCACGATCAAGACTGGAAATGTATCTCTGGACCATGCGTTTTGCAGCCATCACCCAGACTGCGCGCCCGGCGATTATGTGCTGCTTGAGGTGAGCGATGACGGCTGCGGCATGGATGCTGAAGTGATTGAAAAAGTATTTGAGCCGTTTTTCACCACCAAGGCGGTGGGCAAGGGCACTGGCCTGGGCCTTGCCATGATCTACGGCATTGTCCGGCAGAACAACGGGTTTATCAATGTCGTCAGCCGGCCCGGCGCGGGAGCGACCTTTGACGTTTTTATGCCCTGCGATATGGAAACGGTGGTTATGCCGCACGAAGAAGTTCCGAAGGAAGAGACAAGCAGAGCCGCCGAAACCATTCTGGTGGTGGAAGACGAGCCGTCTATTCTGGATATGGTCCGGATCATGCTGGAAAATCTGGGCTACCAGGTTCTGACAGCCGGATCGGCGAAAAAAGCCATCCATCTTTCAAAAACCCATGATGGCGCCATTGACCTCTTGATCACCGATGTGATCATGCCGGAAATGAACGGCCGGGATCTGTCCCGGCAGATGGCCGCCCATTATCCTGAACTGAAAACGCTCTTTATGTCCGGCTATACCGCCGATGTGATCGCTCATAGCGGGATTCTTGATGAGCGCCTGCACTTTATCCAGAAGCCCTTCGCCATGGACGAACTGGCCGCCGGAGTCCGGAAGGCGCTGGAAAAGCCTGGAGAATGAAAGTCCATTCGCCCTTAATTCGCCAGAAAATCCCTGACACACGCTTTGATCTGTCCCGCGTCTTCCATCGCCAGACAGGTCTCTAAAATCCGCCGGGCGTCCGACTGCCGAATGCTCCGGATAAACTGTTTAGCCGCCGGAATGGCCGAGGGCGTCATGCTGACATCGTCCGCGCCCATGCCGATAAACAGAAAAAGACATTCCTTGGTTCCCGCCGCTTCCCCGCAAATACACACCTGCTTGTCAAATCGCCGGCAGACGGTGATAATGTCGTTGATGACGGTAATCACCGCCGGATGCAGGGCGTTAAAATGCGCGGCCACCTTTTTATTGTTCCGGTCCACGGCCAGCATATACTGCACCAGATCGTTGGTGCCGACATTGACAAAATCGGCATACCGCAGCAGCCGGTCGAGTATGGGCACAGCCGCCGGCACCTCCACCATGACGCCCAGGCGGATATCCGGATTATGGGCGATGCCTTTCCGGAAAAGTCCCTGTTTTTCGTCGTTCACGATATCGGCCACCCGGCGGATCTCATCAATGCTGGTGATCATGGGAAACAGAATCTGGGCGTTTCCAAAAGCCGACGCCCTCAGGATGGCGCGAATCTGCGTTCTGAAAACATCTTCCATATCCAGGCTTAGGCGGATGGACCGCCATCCCAGAAAGGGATTGTCTTCCTTTGGATAATCCAAATACGAAAGGAATTTATCGCCGCCCACGTCAAAGGTGCGGATGGCCACGGACCGGCCTTCTGATTTCTCAAGCACCCGTTGATACAGGGATACCTGTTCTTCCTCTGAGGGAAACGATTTCCTCAGCAGAAACGGAAACTCCGTCCGGTAAAGGCCGATCCGCTCGGCTCCGTATTTTTTCGCCTGCATGATATCCGAAAGCAGGCCGATATTGGCCCCCATCCGGACGGGAAACGCATCCACGGTCACAGCCGGCAGATCCCGAATGCTTTCAAGCTGTTTAACAGCCTGTTCATTTTCCTGTTTCCGGCGGCTGTATTCCCTGCGGATATTTTCGTCCGGGTTGACATATACAAAGCCCGACACGCAGTCGATAATCAGGAAATCATTTTCCCGCACTTTGCCCAGCAGCCCATCCACCCCGACTATAATCGGGATTCCCAAGGATCTTGCGATAATCGATGTATGAGAGGTTTTGCCCCCCTTGGCAAGCACGATGCCTTTCAGATTCGGCTGCCGGATGGCCAGCAAATCCACAGGCGATAGATCAGATGCAATAATGATGGTGTCCTTTGTCAGGGCCGCGCCGGTGTCTCCGGCCACCCCTTTCAGATTGCCTAAAACCCGGCGGCCGATATCCATGACATCGCTGCTGCGTTCGCTGAAGTATGGGTCTTTAATGGCTTTGAACATGTGGACATATTCGCTGATCACCTCTTTTAAGGCGGATTCGGCGCTGATGTTATCCTTAATCCGGTTCACGATTTTTTTCCGCAGGGATTTATCCCCGGCAAGCATGAGATGCGCGTCAATAATGGCTTTTTCCTGTTTCGACAGCCCGCGAGCCTCACCGTATATAGTTTTGATCTGCGCCGCGGTTTCATCAAATGCACGTTTGAGGCGCTCCACATCGGCCTGTGGATCGTCACTCCGATGAATCTCCACCTGATCGAATAAAACGCCGTCAAACATATAATGGGCAAACCCGTCTCCCGCCTGATCCGAAACGCCATCGCCTCTCAAGTAATTTTCATTCAATGCGCCGCTTTCCCTGGATATGTCTGTCTTGCGGCGGCGAACGCCGGATTCCCGCCGGTCGGCCAGGGCCCGTCGGTCGTCCAGGATACGGATATAGGCGACAGTGGCGGCAATCTGGCCGGCGATATTTTTAAAAATATCCATCTGGGATTTGGAAATGCCGTCCTCGGCCAGGGTTTGGACCACCAGAGCGCCGAGCACCTTCTTATGGTAGATCAGGGGAAGGCCTAAAAACGTTTTATAAACCTCTTCGCCGCTGCCTTCATAATATTTATACCGGGGATGAGCCGCCGGGTTGGTGATAAACACCGGGGCCGTGGTTTCAATGACAAGACCGGTGAGCCCTTCATGGACATCCATTTCAATGGTTCCGACAGAGGTGCTGCTCAACCCTTTCGTGGCTTTTAAAATCAGGTTGTTGCCGTAAGGCTCATACATATAGACGGAACAGACGTCGACCTTGAACCGGTCAGCGATCAGACAGACGATGGCGTCCAGAGACTGGTCCGGATTTTCCGACGCAGTGACCGCCTGGAGCACTTCTTCAAGAATATCAATTGCATTCATTTTAATAACCGATTTGATTTACACGTTAAATTAACATAAAAATTTTGGACCGTGTTTCCTCCGCCCGAAAACCGGATTTGATTGTCATTTGTCCATGTCTTGAGAAATCGGATAAAGTCATTGAACCCGGATTACAAAGCTGATAATTTGGGTTGCATTCAGAAACATGGATAAGCTGATACAATTCAAGTTTTATGAGCGATAACGGACGAGCGTCATTCATAAAGGGGGGAACCATGCAATATTCTGATTTAAAACGTAAAATTAAAGGATTAACCGTCCAGTCCATTGACGGCGAAGACATTCCAGTAGAATCCCTGTGGGCCAGCCGCCGTGTGATGCTGGCGTTTCTGCGTCATTTCGGATGAATGTTCGCGCGTCAGCAGGCGGCTGACCTCATGAACGTCAAGAAAAAACTGGATGCGGCGGCTGTGGGCCTTGTGGCTATCGGCAGCGGGTCACCCCAGAGCGCCAAAAAATTTGTCGATGATTTCCATTTCACCGGCGAAATGTATGTAAACCGGGATCTCAGCGTCTACAAGGCCTTTGACCTGGAACGCGGGATCACAAAAACCGTTGGCCTGTCTTCCCTGATAAAAGGGGTCCAGACCATGAAAAAAGGATTCCGCCAGGGCCGTAGCGCTGGCGATCTCTGGCAACAGGGCGGTCTGTTTGTTCTGGGGCCAGGGGAACGGCTGCTTTTCGCCCACCGCGACAAGTTCGCCGGAGATCATGCGGACCTTCAGCAGGCGCTCCCCAAAATATAAGGCTGGGAGCA
>DAIEHU010000140.1 GCA_027353395.1 Desulfobacteraceae bacterium | reverse complement strand
TTTTGCGGCGGCGACTTCGCTGTTTAAATTGCGGATGGTCTTTTTCGCGATGAATTTTTCAGACAAGCCGCTGGCATAAGCGATTAGCAAACCCGCAAAAAACAAAACCAGAAAAAACAAAACAATCGGCACTTCTGTGCTGTACTTGTAAATATCAAAAAATCTAATTTCGAATTTCTGATTTTCAAAAAACCAAACATTCTGCCAGCAAACAAACCCGATCAGGGCTGCAACAATCAGCCAAAACGCAATTTTTACCTTTCTCATGTGAAACACCTCAGATGCTTGATTGACCCATGAAAACCAGCGGACAGTCGTTTGCCCATGATTATAAAATGCAATAATATTAAATAGTTACAAAGTCACAGCCCTGCCGGTGCAGACTTGCCAAGTGTGCCAGTATCTTTGCTTTTTTAATAAAAAAACTCAACCGTTTTTTCCGTAAAAAACACCCAGGAACCGCTTGCGTCTGTGTTTCTCATAATGGCACCAGCTCCGCGTCACCCCAGAAGCCGACCTTGTCGCCCATGATCACTACAATGGCTGAAACGCCATCAATTAATTTCCCGGCGTTGATCGCCTGCTCAATTTCCTTTTCACTGCCCACCCGGTTGCAAATGGCGGTAGCCGCGGCATCCGCCAGAGCGCATGATGACGAAACAACACAAACGGCGTCGGCTTTTCCAAAACTGAGCGAATGGCCGACGGTTGCCGATGAGGTGCATACCCCGATGGGCGCTTTTGTCGCATCCAGCCGTATGCCGAAACGCATACTTAAAGGCGATTTGCCGGCGGCAATCGCACAATTGCAGAGACGGTTCAATTTGATAAAAATATCCCCGCCATTTTCCACAATGACTTCGTCCGAAATCGCCATCAGTTCCTTGCCTACAGCCTCCGCCACGGCACCGGCCACAGCGGCCATGGGCCCGACACCGGCAATGGCGCCTGCATCCGCCATTGCCTTCACAATCAGGGGAGCCGGGCCTGGGATACGCCAAGGAACCAGTGTTTTTAAAAACTGAGGATACATCTCAATATAGGACTCAAGATATCCCCTGACCGTCAGCACAACTGCTTTGGCCTCATCCGCAAGCGGCCTGTCAGCGCAAATCCACAAATCTGTTTCCTTGACCGTGACTTGAAAGGATACCAGATGCTCTTTTTGAATGAAATGCCGATATGTCCGCTGTTCGTACACCGGTCTCCGTCCATCAGATGCTTTGAAATTCCGGACGCAGTCCTTCGGGAGAGAGTCTGAGAAAATACTGATCGGTCATGCCAGCGATAAAATCCCTGACGATTTCCTCCGGACAATGGGCGTCCATATACGCATCGGTCATGGGTGCAATCGCGCCTTTGAAAATCGGGGAGGCGTGATTATGGGCCGCAATATCATCCAGAAACCGCTCGTACATCATCTCATACAAACTCCGGATTCGGACCAGATCCTTTTTGATCACCGGATTCATGTAGATCCGTTCATAATTGAAATCCTTCAACAGCTTTAAGGCTTCTGAAACTTCAGGGCTGAAGGCGATGAAGGGGTTCTGATGACTGCTTAAAATAATGTCAGTCACAAGTGCATAAACGATCTGGCCGTTGGTATTTCCCAGACAGGCCACGCTTTTTTCAGGCAGATCGCTGCGCCGGATGAGGCCCAGCCGGATGGCGTCCTCGATATCCCTGCCAATATAGCTGACCGTATCGGCAAACCGGACCACGCACCCTTCCAGGGACATGGGCGCAAGCGTCACTGGTTCTCCGGATATTTTTCGCTGTATTTCAGATTCATGACCGGCAAATCCTTTGCGTAAGACCGGTTCCATCCGTTGGTTGTGGACCTCGCCGTCATGGCATAGAATCCCGTCCAGGGTCTGAAGGCACAGATTCCATCCCCGGCCCTGCCGCTCCACCTTATCCAGAAAATGAACACTCTCTACATTATGATGAAACTGACCGATGCCGTGGCGGCTGCAAATATCCGACAGAATTTTTTCCCCGTCATGGCCAAAGGGGGGATGTCCGATATCATGACCGATGGCAATGGCCTCAATCAGGTCTTCGTTTAAACCGAGAAACCGGCCGATGGTTCTGGCGACCTTGGACACCAGCTGCACATGCAACATGCGATGGGTGATATGGTCATTTTTGATCAGATAAAAAACCTGGGTTTTGTCAAAATAGCGGGTATAGGCCATGGAATGCAGGATACGATCCACGTCCACGGCGAAATGCTGACGGTAATCGCTATTCAGGCGTTCCTCAGGGTGTCGGCGCACCCCATCAACGCTTTTCGTCGCCTGCCCGGATAAAACTGCTGACTCCCGGGCATCCAGCATACCGCGCAATTTTTCCAGAGAAACCCGATGGCTGGATTGTGCCATAAAAAATCTCCGTCAATCACCGGGGCACAAAGAAAACATGGACGGCGGAACCGGGGCATCCTCCCAGAACCTGTCAATGATGACGCGGAACCCCTGACTTCGTCCGTTTGAAATGGTCAAATCAAATGGAACCGGCTGGCCATTCACGGGCCGGACATCGCCAAACACCGCCTGATAAACCTTTTTCCACCATTTATATACTTCAACTTTTTCAACAACCGTCCGGGATGGATCCAAATAAATCTTCTGCACCACCCCCAGCCATGTTTTTTTAAAAATCAGCACGTATCCTGCATGGGATGTCAGCGGTTCCATAGCAATCGAGTCATGGGCGTAGATCGGAATGCCGCCTGCAAGAAGTTCAACCACTTCGCTGACACGGATGGGCACACCAGCTACCTGTGTCAGCAGCGGGTCTCTGCAGGATTTTTGATACGACCGCTGATCCGCCTGGGACAAAAAATAATAATTTTCGCCGTCATAGATGAATTTCGCCACCGGCTGACCGGGCAAGGCCAGAAATTCAATGCGAAGTCTGCCATCCATGGCTCCCGCCCATGCCGCTCGAGACGTCGTGGAGCCATTTTGGTCCCACACCGATATTTTACCGATTCCTTTGAAAGAACGGGCCGAATCATTTCTGGCCTTTATAAGCGACAAAATGCGCTGGACCTCCGAAGCGGATTCCGGAAACACAAACCCCGGCTCCCGCCCGACCATCTTATGGCAGGCAGGCAGCAACAGAATAGCCATCAATAGAAAGGCAAGGCGGCCTTTTACGCAAGCCAAATTTAGAAGGTCTCCTTATTTATGCTGCTTCAACGATTGAATTTTTTTCTTCAGACCGCTGTTATCGGTTTTTCTAACGGAAAGTGACCGCTGATAATACTCAAGGGCCTTGCCCGGTTGATTCATCTTCAGATAAATATCCCCCAGATGCTCCAGAATTACCGGGTCATCCGGTATGAGCTTCACCGATTTCAAAAGCTCGGCCAGCGCCTGGTCAAAAAGCCCCTTTTTGTAATACACCCAGCCCAGACTGTCCAGGATATAGCCATTATCCGGCTTCTTTCCCAGCGCTTTCCGGATCATGGCTTCCGCCTCATCCAGAAGAATTCCTTTGTCCGCATAGGTATATCCCAGATAATTCAATGCATCCGGCTGCTCGGCGTCTATAGCGATAACGGCTTTCATCTGTTCAATGGCTTTATCCGTCTTGCCCTGTTTATCATAAATAATACCCAGCTCCAGCATGAGATCGGTATTAGCAGGATCGATTTCAAGCCCTTCCTGAATTAATGAAACAGCGTCGTCCAACCGCCCCCTTTCCTTGTAAAAACTGGTCAAATAGGGAATGACCGCGACCTTATCCGTATCTGCAAGGTCCAGCATGGCCGATTCCAAGAACTCAATCCCTTTATCAAACTCTTTGCTGGTATACAAGATGACCGCGATGTGAACCACCGCGTTTTGATAAAATCGGGAATTGGGCGATACGGCCCCAAAATTCCGCAACGCCATTTCGGTATTACCCTTTTCATGATAAACAATACCGGCGGCATAAGCGATTTCTGAACTTTCAGGGGCTCCGTGCGACATGCCTTCAAGGGCAACGATCGCATCATCAATCCGCTTCTGGAGCACCAGATACTGTATGACCGTTCCAATTACATTGGCGTCCTTACGGCTCCTTTCGCCCAGGCTTTTAAATATGTATTCCGCCGCCGCAGGATTTGTTGAATGGTATAAAAGGCCCAGTTCTATGGCGACCGTGATGTTGTCAGGATATTGCTTCAATATCTCCTCATACATCGCGATCTCTTTATTCTTTTGCCGGGTCAACTTGTATAGCTTCACCAGTTCCAGACGGCTTTCCACCAGGGACGGGACAAACGTCAGGGTTTTTAGAAAAGCCGCCTCCGCCTTGTCATATTTACCCTGAACCGCATAGATTTCTCCGATATAATAATATCCTACATAATCATCCGGAAAGCGTTCAATCATTTGCTTATATATATGAAACGCCTTGTCCATGTTCCCTTCGGCAAAGTACATTTTCCCCAGTATCGGATACACGCTTTTTCGAGTGGGATCATTTGTCAACACCCTTTCGTAGAGATTCTTGACATCCGCATCCTTATTCTGGGTCTTTTTGATGGTGGCGGCCATGATCAATGCATCAACGGAATTGGGGTTCTTGGCCAGTATCTCATCAACCACCTTTAAGGCGTTTTCATTGTCTTTCTTGTAGAGATACAGGATGGCCAGCTCCGTCTTCAAATAAAGCGAATCCGGTTCGCTGTCGACGGCCATTTTCATTAAATCGATGGATTCGTCCAGCCGTCCCTGATTTTTCAACGCCTGGGATTCCAGAAACAAAAAATAACTGTTGCTCTTGCTGTTTTCCGCCACAACCGGCTGCGAACCAGGCTGCTGGTCTTCCATCGGCTGCTGATCTTTTACATGACTTTCTTCCGCCGGCCAATTCAGATGCCGCTGCATAAAACCGCACCCACCCAGCATAAAGGCGCATCCTGCTAAAACAGCAACCACTGACCCGATCGTTTTCATTTTTATCGTTTTCATCATGATAATCGTTTATCCCAGTCCAACACATCCAAATATTTATGATCCCTCTTATATTCCGATAAGCCAAAAACATTTGCGCGACCTGACGCAATCTTAAAAAAAACCAGAAACAGACGGAATGGGACTTTTGTGAAGGCGTCATTCATATAAATCAAAATCCGGTATCTGATCTTTAAAAAATGTTTTCATTTTTTTTATAATGCTTTTTTCAAGCTGGCGCACCCGTTCTCTTGAAATATTGTATTTATCCCCGATATCCTGCAATGTCATGGGGGTGTCCGTAAAAATGCGCATATCGAAAATTTCCAGTTCTCTTTCCGTCAACTGCTTTCGGAATACCGCCACGTTTTCTTTCAGCAAGGATTCGATCTGCTTTTTCGCCATCTGGCTCTCGATGGACGCTTCGCCAGAACTCAGAAACTCACTTCGCTCCGTGTCTGAATCCTCTTTAAGCGGCGCATCCAGCGAAACATCCCAGCCATCTAACCGCTGGTCCATCTCCATGACTTCCTTTTCCGACACGCCGAGCCGGTCTGAAAGCAGCTTGGTATGCGGCACAAACCCCTCATCAATGAGCTGCTGTTTTTCCTTTTTGAGCTTGAAAAAGAGCTTTCGCTGGCCTTGGGTGGTGCCGATTTTCACCAGACGCCAGTTGTCCATGATAAATTTCAGGATATAGGCTTTAATCCAGAAAGATGCATAATAAGAAAACTTGACATTTTTATAGGGATCAAACTTTTGCACCGCATGCATCAGGCCGATATTGCCCTCCTGAATCAAATCCAGCAGGTTCTGCATCCATATGCGCTGAAATTCCAGGGCAATCTTGACCACCAGACGCAAATTGGAAGTGGCCATCATAAATGCAGCATCCGGATCCCCGTCTTCGGTAATCCTTCTGCCAAGCTCAATTTCCTCTTCCCGCGTCAGAAGCCGGTATTGATTGATTTCCGATAAATACCGCTGAAGCGGGTCATACCCGACAAGACTTTTCCCGCTGTCTGACCTCGGCTTTTTCCCAGGCTGATCCGCCGTTAAATTATTAATCGGCTTTTTTTTGCTTTTTTTCCTGTTATCGATACGCTCTTTTCCAGCCGGGTCAACCGGTTTTTTCTTTTCATCATCCATTATAATATCAACCATATCGTTTTTTAAGCATTGTCAGTGATTTTTTTTAAACCAAGTGTAGCATATTTGATATGGACAAAAAAAACAAATCATGTTATCTGGAGTTTCAAAAAAATTGCGCCTGTAGCTCAGCTGGATAGAGCAACGGACTTCTAATCCGTAGGTCGCACGTTCGAGTCGTGCCAGGCGCGCCAATAAAATAAATGGTTTACGAAAATAAGCGATAAACCATTTCAGTAGAATCCGGTTAAAAATCGAATAATTTCAATTGGATCTGATCCGGTACTATTTTAGTTTTGTAGCCATTCTCTGTCAATGCCTGATAAATCGGTATTCTATACTGGACCCCAAAAACGGGACAACATGTTAACTCAACTTTCTGTGAAGTCATCAAGAACTTAACATTCTGATATTAAATCATATTTATTGCAAGAAAGACCAAAGAATATGATCGCGACACCCATTACAACAGCCATTATTGATCGCACTATTTGTTCCGACACTGCTTTTGTAGCGAGTATTGCCGATCGCTGCTGTACGCTGGTAAAATCATACAACGCCCCGGCCTCACAAGTATATGTCCGGTGGATATTCCACCAGACATCGCTTCCCGATTCCAGAATTCCCCTGTTTGCGCCGGATTGATAAGTGATTCTGCTGCCATCCGCGCAGAATGTCCATGTTGCGCCGGTATTGAGAGAGGCCTGGTTATAGCAACCGGCAAGGGGGATGAGGCCGGTGGCATGATAATTTTGAACGGTGTAACCGCACCCGCTGTCATTCTGATCGCATATTTTCTCGTCTATTTTCTGGCATCTGGTCACATCCATTCCCGCGCAATCGCCTGTTTTTGAAATTTGAGGCACATCTTTGACGCCAATAATAAGATTCCCCTGGGTGATTTGTTTCCAGGT
>DAIEHU010000013.1 GCA_027353395.1 Desulfobacteraceae bacterium | reverse complement strand
AATTTGTTTTGTTTCATTTATTGCGCGATCGCCGCACCGCCAGCACCACATTTGCCGTCAATATCAACCCTGCCCCCATCCACCCGGCGGCCGTCAGGGCCGGGTCAAGCGCCATCCAGGGCCCGAACACCGCAGCCATGAGAATCCGTGAAGAGGACAGAACGCTGCCTTCCACCGCCGTGACGTACCGGTATCCCAGGGTCAGCAGATACTGGCCTGCGACCCCGGATGCCGCGCACCAGAACAAATAATAAAATTCTTTCGGATCCGGCCAGAAAATCCGGTCATGAAACACACTGAACATGATCATGGCCCCGATCCCGAACATATAAAATAAAATGGTTTCCGTGTCATGATGCCGCCGGCTCATGTTTAAATACAAAACCGCCAGGGATGCCGTCATGCCGGACGCCAGCCCCCAGAAGTTATTAATATTCGGGGCCATCTGTTCCGGCGCAAGAATCAGCCATATCCCGGCGATGGCGATGGCCACCATCCCGATGGCCACCCGATCCCGCTGTTCTTTGAGCACAAACCAGGAGATCACAGCCAGAAAAACCGGGTACGTCATGTTCAGGATATTGCCTTCCGCAAGAGAGGTCACGGACACGGCTTTAAAAAAACAGAATACCGAAATGCTGTTAAATACGGCCCGGCCCACCAGCAGATCATACCGGCAGGGCCGGAGATCCCGGCGCTGGATCAGCAACAGGCCGCACACAACGAAAAACCCCATCAAAAACCGGCAAAACACAAAAAAGCCAGGGTCAAGCATCGCATCCGCCTTGGATAAACGGATAAAAATTGTTGAAATATAAAAACATACCTCAGCATGTACTATCGCCAGCCACCCCAGCGCCGTCACGGCTTTCCGGGACAGCCAGCCAAACGGAACGCCCGGCTGCGTCAGCCCTCCTGGGGTATTCGGGATATTTCGTCTTCCGGTCTGTTTCAAAACAAATTCAATTTTTTCGATATGTTATAAACTGCGTGACGCCTCTGGCGGGCCAATCGGGTTTCCGCTGCCTTGAAAAATGCTTTTATTTTTCAGGCAATGCCGGTTATCATAAGCGCGCTGTCTTAAAAAAACAATCCAAACAGATGCGGCGTCCCGCCCCTGAATTTTCTAAAGGACATCAGCCATGAATATCGCCGTGATGAGCGACAGCCATGATCATATCTGGAACTTGCGCAAAGCCCTTGCCGTTATCCGGGCAGAGAACTGCGGCCGGATTATCCACTGCGGGGATTTTGTCGCGCCGTTTATGTTCAAGGAGCTGGAAAAAGCCGGCATCCCGGTTCACTGCGTGTTCGGCAACAATGACGGCGACAAGGCGCTGCTGACTCAGTTCGCCCTGCAAAGCAACGGCCTTATTACTCTGGACAGCCTGGTCGGCGAGATGGATATGGACGGGTTTAAAATTGCATTCACCCACGAATGGATCGTCGCCGAAGGACTTGCGGCCGCCGGGAAACACCATCTGGTTTGTTTCGGCCATTCCCATCAATATCTTGAAAAACAAATCGGCGATACCCTGGTGTTGAACCCAGGCGACATCATGGGCAAGGACGATGCCCCCGGTTTTTGTATTATGGATACCGTCACCCGGCATATCCGGCAATTGCCATTTCATAACTATTCTAAATCATTAATAACGCTAATGGAAACCCTGCATTTTAAAGCCCCATGGACCGCATCCGTCAAAACCGCCACAGTTTTGGGCTGCACCGTTCTGCTGGGCTTGATGGGCGCCGGCCTGTTTGGAATCCCAGGCGGTGATCCCGTCTTCCGTCCGGTCCGGGATCTGCCCATGATCGTATTTCCCCCGTGCATTCTTTTCGGGAGCATGCTGTTCATGATCCGCGGGTATGAATTGACAAAAAACGCTGTCTATGTGAAACGTCTTTTATGGCGGACCACCATTTATTTGCCGGGATTAACATCTGTCGAAATAAATCCGGCAGCCATGTCGACATCCTTCCGCACATTCGGAAACGGGGGGTTGTTTTCCATCTGCGGCGCATTCTCCAATAGGTCTCTGGGAAACTATCGCGCTTATGCGACGAACCCTGAAAATTCCGTGGTGCTGCGGTTCAAAAACCGTGTGGTGGTGGTGACGCCTCATGATCCGGAAAGATTCGTCTCAGATATTCATCAACTCAATCTCATTCAATTAAAGGAGGCAATGAAATGAAACGTTTAATCAATCTCGTTATTCTGTCCCTGGCCGTTGTGTTGACCCTTGCGAATGCAGCATCCGCCGATATTTACATGAAACAGAAACTGCATACGGACGCCACCCAGATGATGGGCGTGGCCCAGCCCGCCAAAGACGTGATCGCGCAGATCTGGATTACCGAAAAAGGGTTCCGTAGCGATGATCCGGCCCATTCCACCATTATGCTGGGAAAAGAACAAAAAATGATTATTCTCGATCACGCCGCTAAAACCTATATGGAACAGCCTATTAACATGAACGACATGATGGCGCGGATGGGCAAGGACAAAAGCCCTGAAGAGCAGGCCGCGATGAAGCAGATGATGCAGAACATGATGAAGATGGACGCCTCGGTTCAGGAAACCAAAGACCAGAAAACCATCAACAACTGGAAATGCCGCAAATATATTTTGAAAATCAACAGCGCCATGGGCCCTATCACCAATGAGGTATGGGCCACGGAAGACTTGAAGGTGGATAAAAAAGTCTATGAACAGCTCGCGGCCCGTATGCTTTCCTCCATGCCTGGCCTCCAAAGTTCCATGGAGGGCATGAAAAAGGAAATGGAGAAAATCAAAGGCGTTCAGGTGCTGACGAAATCCACTTTTACCATGATGAACCAGACCCATAAAGCAACGACCGAACTGCTGGAATTCAAGGAAGGGACAGCCCCGAAAGGGATTTTCGATATTCCGGCGGGATACAAAAAACAGACCATGCAACCCTAACCTTTAAGCTTGCCATGAAACTCAAGCGCATTCGTTATCAGAACAGCCGCTCCCCGCTGGTGGCCATTCTCGGCGGGGAACGCTGGATTCCCCTGGAACTGGTGTTGTCACGGGAAAACGTGTCCCTTGGCGACAACGACCGCAGGGTTTTTTCTGATCTCATTTGCGCCCTTAAGGCCGGGCCTGTCGAGCGGCAGAACTGGCAAGACGCCGCCGATGAGTTTGCCGGCCCGATCCCGTCCATGGACGAAAGCCCGATCCTGCCCTTTCTGCCCCTGTCCTACCGGGATTTCATGCTTTTCGAGGCCCACGCCGTCAACGCCGCCAGAGGATACGCCAGGCGGTTCATGCCGCTGACCTATAAAACCGCCGCCGCTTATGAACGGCTGTTCAACCGGACCTTTCCCGGCTTCCGGCCCCATCCCCTCTGGTACCGGCAGCCCATCTATTACATGGGAAATCACCTGAGCTTCGTCACGGACGGTCACCCTGCAGCCTTTCCTTCCTACAGTAAGGCCCTGGATTATGAGCTGGAACTGGGGGCGGTCATCGTCAAGCCCCTTAAAAACGCCACACCAGAACAGGCCGAAGCGGCCATCGGCGGGTTTGTGGTGTTTAATGATTTCAGCGCAAGGGACGTGCAGGTTAATGAGATGAAAAGCGGATTCGGGCCGGTCAAGGCCAAGCATTTTTTAAACGCCGTTTCAAGCACGGTGGTCACGGCCGACGAAATCCTCCCCCGGATCAATGACCTTACCGGAGAAGTGCGGATCAACGGCGAGGTTGTGGTGAAGACGTCAACCAAAGGAATGCGCTACACTCTCGGCCAGGCCATCGCCCAGGCGTCCCTGGGGGAGCAGCTTTTTCCCGGCGAGTTTATGGCAACGGGAACCCTGCCCGGAGGGTGCGGAATGGAAAACGGCCGATGGCTCAAGCCCGGCGACGTTCTGGAGTTGAAAATTGAAGGTGTCGGCTCGCTGATTAATCCGATTGTCTGAGAACACAAAAAATAAATTCAACTTCCGCCAGATTCAAATATCTCTGAAAATGAATTGATCACCAGGGTTTTATCAGAAGGGGAGCGTAGAAATTTTTTGGAGAGATCATGACGGATAGTCATGAATTTTTTTCTTTTATCAGGAGATAATTCGAGCAGCATGTCAATATTATCGCCGCTATAGATAGGGCTTGCATTTTTTATGGCAAGAAATGCTTCTTTTATGTGATGAAACGCCTCTTGCGAGGTCATCGTCGCATGCTTCCATTCGGCCATATATCCATCAAGGTGATATTTCATTTTTTTCTCTGCTTCATAGATAGGACTGAGCGGCACCAGCAGAAACGGATAAATCGACCAGGAGAATATTCCTGTCTGGCCATTTTGGGGGATGCTGTCAATGAAATCGACTGTTCGCTGAAACGATTCTTTTGTTTCACCGGGAAAACCGGCAATAAAACAGCAGGAGCAATTAATCCCGGCGAACAGGAGGTTCCTGATTACCCTGGCATACATATCAGGGGAAGCATGCTTGTTCATGCTTTTCAAGACGTTCGTATCAGCTGACTCAATTCCCATTTGCGCTTCAACACAACCGGCTTCTTTTAGCAATTCAAGATCCGTGTAATCCAGGGTGCTGGCCCTTATAAAACTCATCCATTTGATATCAAGGCCTTCCTTTATGAACCGTTTGCAAACATCGTTCAGATTATTTTTGCCCAATCTGAAGTTGTCGTCCACAAACCGTATATACCGTATTCCCCTGTCTGAAACCTCTTTTAATTCTCTGATTAACTGATCGATCGGTTTTACAAACGTGAATTTTTCATCTTTTACAAAATTACAAAATTCACAATTGAACGGACACCCCATGCTTGCCTGGAGATTAATAACACCATGTTTAAAGATATGTTCCGGAATATTTTTCCAGTCAACCCCCATATCACCGGGGTCTAATTCCTTCCTCTCGGAAAAAACATATGCCGTGCCATTCCAGTAGGCGGTATTGGGAAGGCGCCTTGCATGACGCCCTGCATTTAGTAAACTCAACGCCTCCGATAAAATAGAGGTGCCGTTCCTATCGATGATATACAAATCAATATCCGGGCGTTCGTCATTGCTTAAAAACAGAAAGTCATCCTTTGGACTCATTAAATCATAGGTGCCGTCTTTGGCATGCTGGAGCAGCAGGTAGGAAGAAAAAACAAATGGGCCGCCGGCAATGATAAAAATATCCGGTGCAAGATCGCGAATATCGCCGGCCAGTTTCGCAAGGCTTTTTTTATTCAGAATAAACGTGGTGGAAATAATGACCACTTTAGGATTGTCAGCGAGTAATTTGATAAAATAATCACGTTCTTTATAATATGAATCGATTAAAGCGATATTATGACCGTCTTTGTGCAGGCGGCTAAACAACTGGATGCCATTGAGTTTAGGCGCATAATGCCAGTTTTTCTCGTTTTCCCCTTTTACGGGGGTAACGATTTCCCCATTATGTTTCAGATAATTTCGAACATTCTGAATTAATGCGATCCTGCCATCCAACTGAAGACGCAACGGGCTTGACATCGAGAGGGTGTCGTCTCCTGAATCTGAAATGATCACTGCATCTATCATGCGGGCTCCACAATATTATCTAATATATTTAAAAATTTATCTATTTGCCTTTTATCGGCACACAATGGCTGGCAGGCGCTGGAAGCATTCGAGCCCCCTTCATTGACCAAAGACAGTTAAGGCATATTTCATGGATCGAACAGTGAGTCAACCTGAAAAGCCGCTTGATTTGTAGCCGTCTTGTTATCAGGCTGGATACAGACTTTTAAAGCAGCCGCTAATGGGACGGGGCGGCCCTCTTTCTTTGCCAGATTATTTTGAAAGGATTTAAACAATTCCTTAAAAATCCGCGAATTCCGTCACCGGCGCAAGTTTTACGGGCGGATAGATCTGTCCGTGGCAAGGCGGCATGGAATTATACACCCAGTTGATGTCCACGGTGCCTGTGGAAATACCCCGGGACCGGCCCGCCCGCCGGAAAATTCCCCGCACCATCACGTCCTCCATTTTCATGGTCATCCCGAACACCGCCACGGTCTGGCCATCCGGTATTTTCGCAAGTTCTTCGCCATACGCCATTGTGGAAAACGCCAGATGCCGGCTATCCGCGGCCTGGCACTGCAAGAGGGGAATAATCTCCGGATATCCGTCATCACGGAGGTAAGCGATAAATTTGAGCGAATCCAGCCGGTTGAACAGCTCCTCGCCAAACGGGGTGAGAATCCGGTCGTTTGCTTCCGAGGCAAGGCCGCCCTTGGCCGCTTTGGTCATGAGGGCGGACAGGATAATTGTGGGCAGCGGCAATGTGTCTGGCCCCCGGAGGTCGATCAGGTCGAGGTAATGCACTGTATTGATGCCGAAATAGGCGTTATACCGGAACATGGGCAGGTTATTATAGGCCTCATATTCCGGCCCTTCCTGGCGCAAATGGGTCCACCGGGCATGGCCCCGGTACATCCGCCGGTCCAGGGTCATGACCAGAAATCCGATGTTCGGATTTTTTTGAATATGGGACTTGCTGGCGCCCTTGCAGAACTCCCCCAGGGTGACCTGGCGGGGGCCAGCCGCGCCGATGGAGGTGATGAGGGTGAGATGGGGCAGGCCTTCGGGATTGATGGATGCCACCAGCCCGATTTTTTCCGCGGGCCGGAACGCGGCAATGGCGTTCTCGTCAAATTCTTTTAAATTATAATTCACTGCTCACCTCCTGCCGGGTTTCTTCGGTTTCCAGACGGGTGGATCCTGTGGCGATCACGATATCCGGGTCCACGCCCGACCGTCTGGCGGTGTCCGCCAGCTCATTTACCACGGATGCCAACAACAGTTCTTCATTTTCAAACGCCCAGGGCTGGTCCAGCCGCCGGTATTTGTCCCTGCACAGATTATTAAACGCGCATAACTCCCAACGGCTGACCATGCCGGAGAGGTTCTCATGGATAAACCGGCCGATGCCGCCGATATTTTCCGGGGTTGCCGTGGCGTTTGGTATCAGCGGCGTCCGGACCCACATTTCGGCGGGATACAAATGGGACCGCATATAATCCGCCACATGAAGCAGGTTCTCCAGAATCCGGCGGTTGTCGTGGCCGGTGAGCCGCTTATGGGCCACCGGGTCAATGAGTTTCATGTCAAACAGCACCATGGCCGCGTAGGGCAGGGTCTGATCCAATGCCTCCCGGACGCAGAGCCCGCAGGTATCCAGGGCCGTGTGTAGCCCTTTTTCACGCAAAGCCTTTAAAAACGGCCCGGCGAATCCGGCCTGAAGGGTGGGCTCACCGCCGGAAAGGGTGATGCCGCCACCGGATGCGTCAAAATACGCCCGGTCCTTGACCACCTCGGCCACGAGATCATCAAGCTTCCAGACCTTTCCTACCTGGTCCATGGCAGTGCCCGGACACGCTTCCGCGCAATCCCCGCACCCGGTGCAGCGGGACCGGTCAATTTTCATGCCCGTTTCCGTCAGGGTCAGCGCGCTTTCCGGGCATACGGACAGGCAGGTGCGGCACCCGATGCACCTGCTTCCGATCCACCATATCTGGGGTTTCGCGGATATGCTTTCCGGGTTGTGGCACCACGCGCACTGCAAGGGACAGCCTTTGAAAAACACGGTGGTCCGGATGCCGGGACCGTCCTCGGTGGACATGCGGACGATCTCAAGGATGGTGGCCTGGGGACTATTTGTTTGGTTATTGGGATGCGGATTTATCAAATGGTTCTCCAGGTTTAAAATCTGCATGGATAAATAGCGCACGGCATAAGGTGAGGAGGCTTTTTGCCGTCGTTAAATTGTATTAATTTTATGTTGTAATTCCTGACTATTATCGAAAATTGATTTAATTTCTGCTTCAGTAAACCCAAGTACTTGCAGCAGATGAAGCTGAAAAATAGCCTCCATCCTAATACAGAGAAGCCACAAGCTCTCACCCGATGCTGCCTTTGACTCTAAGAATTTATCGTAATGTGTTAGATAGTTTCTTGTATTTACGATGTTTCTGATAAGCTTATTTCGTGCCTTGCTTGAGCCAAAAATCTCCTTAAAAGGCTCTATGATACTTTTTATTCTTTTGCCTAAATTTAATTCATTGCCATGTTGCAATCGTCCAGCAAGCCACTCTCGCTTATCCTCTTGACATTTTAAAATTAAATTGTCCGTCAATTCTTTAAAAATACCATCCTCCATCAACTTTTCTTTTGACGTTCTCCGATGATAGGTTTCAAGAGATTGTACTAAAGCTAAAAATTTGCCATCTATATATTTGTGAGCACCGCTCTTTGCAGAGAAGTATAGATTTAATGCAGGATCAATCTCTTTATAGGCATCAAACCAATTATTGATTATGCGTTCGGCATCTGCTCGAATTTGCATAAATCTAAATAACATATGATGCCAATGGATTTTCGGTACGTTTTTTGTATAAGGTAAACTTGAATAATAGAGCGACATTAATACCGGGCTTGTTTTACCGTTACCAATTTCTTGCACCAATGAATCCACTGTTACTGTCACACCGTCTATACAAACAGTTTGATCAATAGCAAAGCACAATAGAGTTGTAATTATATACGCGGCTGAAATAAAATCGTTTAAAGGACGCTCTTGATCGGACAAAAGCTTAAAACGGGTCTTTTGCGTTATTTTTGCTTCAGTTGTATTTGGAAAACCAGGAAGAGACCAAGAGAAAGTAATCAATAATTTCATTTCGTTGTTTAGACTTAATGATACTTCCGCCGGGGGAGAGTAGGTAATTGTCGCTGTTCTTTTTTCAAATTGATTTTCAACTTTGATTCCACTTAATCCAACCCATTCATCTATGCCCTCAACCGAAAATTGAAATGTACTTAATAAAACAGGCTCTTTATCTTCGTAAGCTACGCCAAGCAGTGCCTTGCTGACATAGACCGTTGACTTTGAAATACCACCAAAAGAAAAACTTTTATTTTTATAAAAACAGCCATCGAGAGTTACCAGACCATGTTTTTCAATATGTCCAATAATTCTTTCTAATTCGTCTACGCCGTTCCATCCGTTATTTAATCCTTCTATGGTTTCATCGAATAACCCAATAACTTCGAGTTCAATATCCCCACCATCTATTATCTTAAGCGTGCCTGGAATTTTTCTCCCCGGAGCGCGTGGGAGCCAAAAAAAACCAGATTTTTTAAATTCTTTTTTAATCCGCAATTTGGTCTCCTAAAAATTTAACAAATAGCGTTTTATCCTTAACCCCGGTTTCAAATAATCAACACAATATAAAGAATCCCCCCAAACGCCTGTGTAAAATTCCGGATCAGGCCCGATCACAAGGCGGAAAGCGGCGAAAGCGCGCAGCATAGCCCGCTATGTGAGCAGCTTGAGCCGGTTGACAACGCAGTCAGCGGGCTTGATCCGGAATTTTTCAAGGACACTAAAATTTCTGATGACTCAGCCTCGCTATGACCTCATTCTGCAGTTCCCGGCCCACGGACGTAAAATAGGCATTGTACCCTGTGATGCGCACCAGCAGATGACGGTAATCCTGGGGGTGTTTCTGGGCGTCCCGCAGCATAGCGGGATCCAGCATGTTCACCTGAAGACAGGTGCCGCCGTTTTGGGCGTAGCCTTTTAAAAACGCCTTGAACTTGTTCCGGTGCTCCGGATCCCGCATCATGGACGGGTTAAAGGTGATGGTGTGGCTGGCGCCGTTGGGCAGACTATTCAGGTACGGCCCCCAGTCCCCCTGACCGCTTTCGGACAGGCCGCCCAGGGCCTTGCCCACGGAATTGGCGTTGGCGGTAGGGCCGTGAATGTCCGCGCCGTTGGACGGGCAAATGGCGTTTGAAAGGAACTGGCCTTTTTTGCGGCCGTCCGCGCTGGCAGCCATGACGTAGCCGTCTCCGGCCCAGTAATTCCAACTCAGCATGCCCGGCCGGAACCGGCGGCCCGTGCTTTTGGTCCGGTGCTTCCAGGCTTCCGTTGTCCAGAGATCCATGACTTTTTTCGACATGGCGTCCGCCCCATCGTCGTCCCGGCCGTATTTGGGGGCCCGGTTTTTCGCCAGGGCTTGAAGTTTTTCATGATTTTCCCAGTTGTCTTTCAGGGCCGAGATCAACTCAATCATGGTGCATTTTTTTTCATCAAACACCAGGTATTTGATGGCAAGAAGCGCGTCCACGGTGGTGGCGAAGGTCACGGCCTCCAGGGTGACAAAACTGATCTCGGCCCCGCCCTGGGTGACATCCAGGCCTTTTTCCGCGCATCCTTTCACCAGACAGGAAAGATAGGGGGTGGGCAGAAACCGCGCCCGGACGGATTCCGATTTTTCATACAGGTCCACGCATTTTTTAATGATATACCGGGTCTGGCGCGCATAGGCGTCCCAGAATTCCTCAAAAATGAGAAACCGGTCCGGATTTCCGGTTATGGGCCCGTCCTGCCGGATCTTTTCCGGTTTTCCGGTCATGGGATTCACCACGGGGATCAGATCATTGCCGCTCGTCAGGGCCAGTTCCACGGCTTTCAGGAGGTTCAGATTATTGTCAACGGTGCCGGAACGGTCATTGCCGGCCATGGTGTTTTCAAGGCAACCCACCGGCGCGTAGTCATGGACATTGTCCTTATGAATCAGGTGCCCGATGCCTGCGATACGGGCTTCCCGCATCATGCCGGCCATGGACCGCTCGTCAAAATTGATTAAAAACGGCGCACCCTGGCTGTCTGCGATCATGTCCACCATTTTGTCCATCAAGACGTCCGGCGATTTCCGGTGGAGCCGCACATTGGGTTTGGGCTCCAGAATCGGCGTCATCTCGTCAATGACTTCCAGGAGCGCAAAGGTCAGGTCATTGGTCATATCTTTGCCGCCCTGCCCTAAGCCGGACAAGGTGATGAGCTGGCCGAATCCCGCAGTGATGCCCTGATTGCCGTTTTTAATCATGGCGTCATAGGCGGTATTGCAGTGAATCCAGAAGCATTTTAAGATTTCCTTGCCGAAATCCCGGTTCATGCCGCTTTTTAAGGAGAATTCCCAGAAGGGCAGCAGATACTGGTCGATGCGTCCGAAGGACACGCCCGGTCCGGGATAATTTTCATCAGACATGACCAGCATGTGGGTCAACCACAGGGACTGCACCGCCTGCCAGAAGGTCTTGGGCGGCTCCCAGGGAATCAGATCCAGATTTTTTGCCATCTGGGTCAGCTCTTCATTCCGGTCCGGATCGGTTTCATTTACAGCCAGCTTCCGGCAGAGGGCGGCGTACCGGCCCCCGAGATCCCGGGGCAGGGTGGCCGCCGTCATCATGGCATGAATTTGTCCGCCTTTGGGGCCGTTTTGTTCTGATGCGGGCATGGCGTTATAAGCCGATTCCAACTCTTCATGAATACCTTTCCATCCAAGGGCCATCACCCGCTCATAACCGGGAATCAGATGGCCGCAGGTGGCCCCCGCATTGCCGTAGCCGTGGCTGTGAAACCAGTTGACCGCCGTCCGGGCTCCTTTTTTGCCAAGGGTCAGGCGGTCGAATTCAGCCTGTTCCGACCGGGTCAGGCACATGGAGGCAACAATATTGAACCGGCCCCCGGCGATCAGGTCTCCGGGCAGGATTTCCTTGGGCAAATGGTTGACCATGACTTCCCTGATGAACCAGGCCCGGCGCTCCGCAAGTGACTTTTTCCAGAAACCGTCCGGCAGGGGAACGTTTCGTGCGGCCTGCCGGTAGGAGCTGCGCATGGTCTGCATGAGCATGTAGGTTTCCGGAACAATATAAAACGTCATTTCATTAAACTGCACATCCCACTTGGTTCCCGTGGTCCATGACGTGGTTTCATTGTTCCAGGCCCTTTCCGCGCCTTTGAAATAATATTCCCGGAGCCGGTTGATCCGGCCGGACAAGCCTTTGGGTTCCTTGATGGCATGGGATTTTTCTTGTGCTGCGGCGCGCATGGCGACCTCCTAAGCATTGATGGATATGATTTTTCGCAACCGGTCTTCCCCGTGGAGCAACATGCGGCGCATGAGTTCCGCGGCCTGGTGTTCATCCTGGTCCGCAATGGCGGCTGCCAGGTTTTTATGAAAATCAAACACCGCCCGGACGAGGGCGGAATCTTTAAAAAACTGGCCGGACAGGTTGGTGTAAACCGGCTTGAAGGAATTCAAGAGCAGGGGATACAACAAATTGTCCGTTGCAATGGCAAGCAGCAGGTGGAATTCAAAATCCAGGCGGGTGACGGCGTCCCCGTCGGCAGAATCGGTGCCGGATTCCTGAAGGATCAGATCGTTCAATTCATCCACCTGGGCAGGTGTCCGGTTTTCGGCGGCCAGACGCGCATTTTCAGTTTCAATGAGCATCCGCATGTTGAGCAGGCCGTCAAGCAGCCGGGCGTCGAGCCTGCCGTTCTGGTATTCCAGGAGGGAGGTCAAAAGCGTTACCGAACCCTGTCTTCGGAAATCATTGACCACGGTTCCCTTTCGCGGGGTCATGCTCACGAGGCCCTTGACGGCCAAGTCTACCAAGGCTTCGTGAACCACCGGACGGCTTACGCCCAGGCGGCCAGCCAGCTCCCGTTCCGGCGGCAGTTTTTCATCCACGCTCACCGCTCCGGAAAGGATCATGCCCTCAAAGCGCCGGATGCAATTATCCTTTAAGCTTTCAGATTTCAACGGCGATAGCCCTTCAAACATCATTTTAATCGTCTCCTTTTTGGCTGGTGGTAATACCATAGCAGGGGTATTTATGGTTTTCAACGGGTTTTTGAAGACGATAATTTTTTTGGCACATAACTCATTGAAAACAATCCTTGTTTTTTCTTTCATCCAGTGCTAATCGTCAATAGTCAAATTTTTCTCTTCGATTCCGGACGACGGATTATCTGAATGCGAACTCTTTCAAATATGATGCGCTGTCAATCATTCCAATAAAGAATTCGGATCATTATGATGAATTTACCCGCGGGTGACACCACCCATCCCTATAGCAGCCGCATCCTCAAAATTTTTCTGGAATTCCTGCAAAACGATCATCCCCATATCAACCCGGATGCCGTTCTGGCAAAATCAGGGCTCAAACCCTATACCATCAATGATCCGTCGCACTGGTTGACGCAGGAAGAGGTTGACCGGTTTTACAAGGTCGTATGCGAACAAACCGGTGAATCGGATATTGCCCGGCGTGCGGGCCGATTCGCATCTTCAAAGGGGCTGGGCAACGCAAAACAATATATACTGGGGTTTATGACGCCGACAGCAATTTTTCTTTTATTTGAAAAAGTGTACCCCTTGTTCAGCCTCGGAGCGGATATCGCCGCCAGAAAAATCGAATCGAATGTCTTTGAAATCATCGCCACACCCAAACCCGGAGTAGCGGAAAAGCCCTATCAGTGCGAGAACCGGACCGGTTTTTTTGAGGCGGTGCCCAAATTGTTCTCCGAGCAGTATGGCGTCATCGATCATCCCCAGTGTTGTCACAAAGGCGATTCCTGCTGCCGGTACATCATCACCTGGCAGGATTCCTCCCTGTTTTTCTGGAAACGGGTGCATAAATATTTTCTGGCCGCCAGCGCGGTTATTTCCGGGGCGCTGTTTTTCCCGCTGCCTGTGGGGACTTGGGGGATGGGCGTTCTCGCGCTTGCTTTGATAAACGCACTGCTGGCCTATTATTTTGAAAAGATGAACAATAAATGCCTGGTTGAAACCGTTCAAAATCAAGCAGAAGCAGCCCTGGTCCATTTAAAAGAAAGCGATATCCACTATAACAACTCGCTGCTGATTCAGGAAATCGGACAGGCGACGACTCAGATATTAAATATTGATAAAATCATTCAAACCGTTTGCCAGATCATGGAAAAACGCCTTGAATATGACCGGGGCATAGTCATGCTGGCGAACCGGGAGTATGCCCGTCTTGAATTTAAAGGCGGGTTCGGCCTCAGCCCGGAACATGAGAATCTGCTCAATCAAACGACCTTCCAGATTGGCAATCCTGCTTCAAAAGGGCTTTTTGTTCAGGCCATGAGGGATCTCAAGCCTTTTCTGATCGATGATATCACTGAAATCGAACATTCCTTTTCCGAAAGAAGCGCAAAATTCGCCAGGCAGCTCAACGGCGAATCGTTTATTTGCGTACCCATTGTCTTTGAAAAAAAATCCCTTGGCATCCTGGCGGTGGATAACAGCAAATCCAAGTCAAATTTGAAACAAAGCGACATGAATGTATTGATGGGTATCGCCTCGGAAACCGCCATGAGCATCGTCAATGCCGTATCGTTTGAAAAAATCAAAGAAAGCGAGCAACGTTATCGCCTGCTGTCAGAAAATATTACCGATGTTATCTCGACCATTGATCTGCCGGAACTCAAATTTTCTTATGTCAGTCCGTCGGTTTACTTCATGCAGGGGTTTACGCCTGAAGAAGTTACAAAACTGACGTTAAATGACATTCTGCTTCCTCATTCGTTTAAATACGCCACTGATATCATCGCGGAAGAATTCACAAAAGAAGCGGAGAGAGGGGCGAACCCGATGCGGTCAAGGACTCTGGAGATCGAGGAGTACTGCAAAAACGGCTCCACCGTATGGGTGGAGGCCACCGCCAGTTTTTTAAGGGATGATTCCGGCCAGGCCACGGGGATTCTGGTGGTGTCCCGTGACGTCACCCGACGAAAAACAATGGAAACGGAGAAAATGAGGCTTGAAGCAAAACTCCAGCAGGCGTATAAAATGGAAGCCGTGGGCACGCTGGCCGGCGGCATCGCCCATGATTTTAACAATATCCTGTCGGCGGTCATCGGATATACGGAATTGGGCTTAAAGGAAACGTCCGATCGCGATCTGCCCGGCCTGAAAAACAAACTCCAGGAAATTCTGAAAGCAGGATACCGGGCCAGAGACCTTGTGGGGCAGATACTTGCCTTCAGCCGCCAGGCGGAGTTTAAAAAACAACCGGTGCAGATCCGGCTGATCATCAATGAAGCGCTCAAGCTCCTGCGGGCGTCCATTCCGGCGACCATCGAAATCCGCCAGAATCTGGTGAGCGATTCCCTCATCATGGGGGATCCCACCCAGATCCATCAGATATTGATGAATCTCTGCACCAACGCGCAACATGCCATGGGTGAAACCGGCGGCATTCTGGAAGTCAGTTTGATGGATGTGGACTTAAGCGCTGATTTTGCGGCGGAAAATCCCGGCATCAATTCTGGCCGGCACATTTGCCTCACGGTCCGGGATACAGGGCACGGGATGCATCCTGAACTTATCAAACGCTTGTATGACCCCTTTTTCACCACCAAAGAACTCGGCAAGGGAACGGGATTGGGCCTTTCCGTGGTTCACGGCATCGTTAAGGGCTGCTGCGGCGACATTACGGTTCAAAGCAAACCGGGGGCCGGGTCGGCATTTAATATTTTCCTTCCGGCCATCGAGAAACAAATCCAGCCGGGCGTCAAGATCAGCTTCCAGGCCCCCACCGGCAGTGAGCGGATTTTATTTGTGGATGATGAAAAAAGCATCATGGATTTGGGCCGCCAGGTGCTGGCGCAACTGGGCTATCAGGTGGAAGCCCTCAGCAGCAGCGTGAAAGCGCTTGAATTATTCAAGGCCGATCCGGAAAAATTTGATCTCATCATCACCGATATGACCATGCCGAAAATGACCGGGGCGAAACTGGCCCAGGAAATCCTGGCCGTCCGTCCGGATATGCCCATGATTCTGTGCACTGGATTCAGCGAATCGATAAACGAGGAAAAAGCGCTGGGCATCGGCTTTAAGGAATATGTCATGAAACCCATCAGCATCGACCAGATCGCCCGGTCCATCCGCCGGGTGCTGGATAAGCCAAAACAACCCGGAATTAACAACCCGGAATAAGCCATAAGGAGGAGACCGCCATGAACCCGGATCTGCCGTCCCCGCCCGATCGTTCCAAGGCGGTGATCATTTTTATTGCAGCAGTTGTTGCAGCCGCGGCCATTGGTTATGTGGGCTACCAAAAAGTTGCGCAATGGCATGAAAAGGAGATAAAAGCCGCCGTTTCACAGCAACAGCAGGAAATGGCGAAAACCAAGGCGGAGATGGAGGCGCGCATTCAGGAATTGCAGAAGCAGCCTCCGGCCCCTCCGGCAGCGAAGCCTGAAGCTTCTCCGGCGGTTTCAGATGAACGGCTGACAGAGGTATTCGGCAGCCAGCCCGTGGACAAGACCGCGGAAAGCGAATCCGAGCCCACATGCGACGCCTTAAATCGCCGGATATCGGCTTTTTTGGATTATCTGCGGAAAAAGGCCAAACCCGCCGCCGGCTCCGAAGAGGCGTTTTCATCGGACTGGATGGCGAAAATGCTCCATGATCTGTCCGCATCTCCACCGCTGGTGGCGGACGAAACAAGGAATATGGAGAGCCTGAAGCGCAATGAATCCCATTTTTTCAAGGTGCTTAAAAAAGACCGGATCCGTATGGTCAAAACCATTCTAATGATGGATAAAGACTTGCTGGAACATGCCCTGGCGGATGGTTACCAGTATTATGTATCCACCAGATGCTGCAAACCGGGTGACCCGGCTTGCGTTTCCCTGAAGACCCTCTATGAATACGCCGGTTTTTTCATGGCCACGTTTTCCGGAAAAAGCTATCTGCTGAGGCGGGATTCAACCATCCGGTGTCTGACGGATTATTACTGCGTTCTGATTCTGGATCAGGCCAATGACGCGGAATTGAACCCCTATGGCATCGACATCCGACCCCAGATCGATCTCGCGTTGGATGCGGTTTCCCATCAGAACAACCTGATATTCAAAGGCCAGTATATGGATGCTTTAAACCGCCTGAAAACAAAATACGCTCTCAAAACCCAGCCAGCCGCTCCTGAAACAACGGATGACGGCAAGTCCTGAAATGATTCCGGTGCAGGTGGAGACCCGGATATGGAAAGCCTGCGTGGCCATCCCGCCGGTATTTGATTTTTATTTCAGTCCCCACCGGTTTTCAGTACTGGGCCCAGAGATTGTATCCGATTGTCTGGCATTTGCCGGATGGTCGGTCCAGATGCTGAATTTTCCCATGCGGCGGAAAAAGGGAAGTCCTGTCCGGCTTCCTTCAGCCCTTCAGTTTTTAACCCCCCACCTTGTGGCGCATGAAGAGGGGAAACTCTCTTTTTTCACGCAATATCAGCGGTTCGGACCTTTGATATCAGAGTGCGCGGATCAGATCATCAAAACTTCACCCGACCTGGTGTTTATCGCCTGCTTCGCATTTTGCTATGCGGAATCCGCCCTGGCGCTCGCTGCCCGCATCCATGCCATAAACCCGCATTTGACCATTGTTATGGGCGGCGCGGGCCCGAGCGCGTATCCGGAGTTTTTTATCGAAAAGCCCCATGTCGATTTCGTCCTGACCGGAGAAGCGGAAGTATCGCTTAAAGCGTTTTTGCAGGCCTTCCGGGCAGAAATCCATGATTTTGGCCGGATTCCCAATCTTTACCGGAAAAAAGACGGCCGGATCATTGCGCCGCAGGATAAAAAACAAACAACAGCCCAGGAAATCGCATTTGTCTTAAAAAAAACCGGGGAAACCAAAACCGCCATTTATTTTACAACGGCGCTGAGCCGGGGATGCCCCAAACGATGTCGGTTCTGTTCCAATTTTTTATGTCATGGCCGGGATTTCCGGGTCATACCGGCGGATACGATCAGGCGTACCATGGCCCAAATGCCGCTGCCATTTGAAACCGGCAAGACCGTGACCATCAATTTCGAGGATGACAACCTCCTCCTGGCCCCGGATTATTTTTTAGAAATAATGGATGTTTTTCGAAACCGGTTTTCCGGATTCGCCGGGGTTTCTTTTTTGGCTGAAAACGGCGTGGACCATACCCGATTGACGCCGGAACTCACCAAGGCCCTTATCCAAAAAGGGTTGCGGCAATTTAACCTCTCGGTGGCCTCCACCCACGCACAAATTTTGGCGGAAGAACAACGAGATCCCGGATTTTCCATGTATGAAAGCGCCGTAAAGACCATTCATCACCATGGCATCCCCTGCATCACCTATTTTATCTGCGGATTTAAAAAAGACACGTCCGAAACCGTGGTCGCCAATCTTCTTTATCTGGCAAAGCAGCCTACGCGGATCGGGATTTCCCTTTTTTACCCGGTTCCGGGCATCCCGGATTACACGGACGCCGGTCTGTTTGACAGGGTTTCGCCCTGTCTGTGCGCCGGTTCCAGCGCAT
>DAIEHU010000139.1 GCA_027353395.1 Desulfobacteraceae bacterium | reverse complement strand
CCGGACAGTCTGGTGGGACATTTGTGGAATCTTTTTGAAGCGCCGGTCATGGCGCGCATGGGCCGCATCCGGATTGCGGTCAATGAGCCCATCGAGCAACTGAAACCGTTTCTGCTTTCCGCCGTTCCAGAGCCGGATCAGGCGCGTGTGAACGACATGCTGGCGAGCCTGAGACCAGGCGTGGTGGTATCGGAACCTGAAGTGCTAAAAATTCAAGTTGTTGCGGACATTGCTACAGCCCCACCCGCAGGGCCGTCCCCGCCGCCGCCGGCCCTGACGGATAAGGAGATGGATGCCTTTATTGATATTTGGGAGACCTGGGATTCTTTTCTGGTCCAGACAATGATGTCTTTGATGGACATGCCGCTGACGTCTGCCGAGCGCGACGTTCTGATGTCCGTGCTGTTGGATACAAGATATCGGTTTATCAACGAACTGGAGTCGAAAACCCCGGCTTCTTCCGGAGATTTCGTGAGGGAGCAGTTTGTGGACGCATGGGGAAAGCTGTCTCCCATTTTAAAGAGCCATCTGACCCGCCAGCCGTCCCCTAATTCATGGGGGTACCTCGCGTTTTTTACCGCATCGGATGCATTGGCGGCCCTTGATAAGCTCGGGCCGTTATTTAATATTGAAATCAGCCGGAATGGATTTATCCGGCTGGCCCGGATGCTGTCCGAGAATAAAGCCCTGACCCTGCAATACAGTATGATGGTGGATCCGGGGTTGAGAAAGCTTCTGGGCATGGAGCCGCCACTGAAAATCACCACCCCGGCTTTCGATGAAAAGCGCCTTGAGCAGGAAGGTCCGAAAACGGGAATTCCACCGACATCCATGAATTTCCGGCGATGGGTTATAGCGGAACTTCACAGGGCGTTGACGCCCGGCGTGTGTTGGGCGGGAAAAGCCGGGGTTTCGCCCAGCATGGAGGATTTGAAACAATGGCTGGTGACCGATGACAATATCGAAAGCCATGTTCAAAAGATCAGGACCGTACTGGATGCCGCCATCCAGGAAAATTTACAAAAAAGCAGCATTCCGGACAGTTATCGTGAGATGTTTCAGAAAGCGGTTTGCGCCACCGCATGGCAGGAGAGCTGTTTGCGCCAGTTTATTCTAGATAACCAGAAACTGACCTATATCCGGTCATACACCAACACGTCTGTCGGCATCATGCAGGTTAATGAACGGGTGTGGCGGGGGATGTACGAGATTGAACATCTCCGGTGGGATGTCAGCTACAACGCCAGCGCGGGGATCGATATTCTGAATACCTATTTAAAGAGATACGCCCTGCCCAAAGTGAAATCGCTTAAAGGGAAGAACGCGTTAGACGACAATGGGCTGGCGTGTGCGCTGTATGCCATGTACAACGCGGGCCCCGGAGGGTTTTCCGGGTTCGTCAAACGCCGAAGCACCGGTAAACTCAGCAATATAGACAAGTATTTCAAGGAGAAATACACCTGGGTCAATAACGGTCAATGGGACAGGCTGCACGATTGTTTATGATCTGGATGATTTCCGGCCGGAATTTCCCGGTTTTCCGGGCCTGATGGTCCCTCCATTTGACGATCCCCATGGAGAAAAAGAAAAAACCGAAACCGGACAGCGCCGCACAGGCGGACGGGTCGCCTCCCGTTGCGGCGGCCACGCGCGTTCCGATCATCGCGCCGATAACCATCAGGATAATGGGGAACACATAGAGAAAAAATGCCAGCAGGAAGAGGCGTCCGGAGTTAGAATACACCATCACCCGGTCGCCTACCTTGGCGTTGACCGTATTTGACGCCTCCACTTCCATTTCCTGATCGTTGCCCGATGTGTGGCAGTGCCGCCGTTCGGAACAGGATTCGCATGCGGTCCTTTGGCGGGTCCGCAGCACCGCTGTTGTTTCGTTCACCTTTATGATAACGCCTTCTTCAATGGCCATGGGAGCGCCTTTTTCATTTGAATTGATGGGGCATAGCGCTGTTATTAATCACTTCATTGCGTCATGTCAACCTTTCTGGCGGACATGACGAGGGGGCGCATGGCCGGGGCTTCCAATCATCCGGGAGCAGGTGGAAACGATGTGGAATTTCAAACGAATTATTGTCATTATCGCCGTTTTACTGGGGCTTTATTCGATTGCCGGATTTGTCGTTCTTCCCAAGGCGCTTGAAACCGTATTGCCGGGAAACCTGGGCAAGACACTGAATCGGCCGGTGCGGGTGGCGTCGATCCGTTTCAACCCCTTTACTTTGACTTTGCGCGTGGAGGGTGTTGACATCCGTGAGAAAAACGGAGTTGATCCTTTTATGTCCTTTGACGCCCTGTTTGTGGACATCCAGGCGAATTCCATATTAAAAATGGGGCTCGTGATCAATGCCCTGCGTCTTGAAAAGCCGGTAGTCCATCTGGTCCGCATGGATGCGGACACATTTAACTTTTCCGATCTGACGGGGGGAGGAAAACCGGAAAAATCCGGCAAGAAGAAGGCGGACAGGAGCGCGACGTCAACGCCGTTCCGGTTCGCCGTCCGCAATATTGCCATTCATAAGGGCGCGCTGTTTTTCTGGGATGGGCCCATGAAAAAAAATCATGTCATATCCCAGTTAAATGTTGCATCGCCCTTGATTTCCAATTTTGAAAAGGACGCGGCGGTCGATGCCGAGGCGACCCTGACAGCCGTTATCAATGACGCAAAGGTTTCCGGTGATGTGAAGGCCCGCCCATTTCATGGTCCCTTGGAGGTGAATTGTCATCTCGCGTTGGCCGGTGTCCGCCTGCCGTATTATTTCGATTATGTGCCCAGAGAAATGACAGGCGTTGACATTACGTCCGGTTTGCTGGATATCCGTTCGCAGGTTCATTTTTTGCAACAGAAAAAGGGGCCGGAACTAACCGTTCAGGGAAACATCGGCCTTACGGGCCTTGCCCTGACGGATCGTGCGGGCGCGCCGGTGCTGACCCTTCCGGAATTCAGGGTTGCGGTCGCCCCATCCCATCCTCTGGAAAACAAAATCCAGCTGGTTTCGGTGAAGCTGAAGAAACCGTCGCTGTTTGTGAGCCGGAGCAAGGCGGGCGTCATCAGCCTGACGGCGCTTGGGCCGCAACCGGCGCAAGGCAAGGCGGCGCCTGGGCAAAAAGATGCATCCGCCGCTTCAGGCAAGCGTTTTCATCTCTCGGTGGACAAATTTTCACTCGATTCCGGGAAAGTCTTGTTTGTGGACCATGCCGCCAGTCCGGACCCGGCCGCCAAACCGCCGGGAGCATCCCCAACCCTATCCATTGATGACCTGAACGTCGTGATCCGTGATTTTTCCATTGAACCGGGCAAGATCGCGAAGTTTGACGTAAAAACCCGCGTGAACCACGAAGGGGTTATTTCCGCAGCCGGACGATTCGGCGTTTTTCCGCTTTCCGTGGAAGGCGATTTTTCGGTTGCAGATGTGAATCTTGCATTGGCGCAGCCTTATATTCCGGATAATATAAAATTACGTATCACGGACGGCCTGTTTTCTGCTGTCGGCAGCGTTGCCGTCAAGACAACGGATAAAGGCGGTGTGGGCGTGACCCTTTCCGGAAAAGCAGCGGCCAATGATTTCGCTTCCGTGGATTCGCAGGATCAAAAAGCTTTTGTTTCCTGGAAATCCTTTTCCATTGACGGCCTGAACCTTTCTACCGAGCCGCTTGATATCAGGATTGACAAAATCCTTTTAAAGGATCCGAAAAACCGGTTTGTGCTGTATAAACCCGGCGTGTCAAGCGTGTCAAAAATTTTTACAGAGCCGCGGGCGAACGCGCAAACCGCGCCTGCTGAAGTGAATCCGGAGGATAAGGGGGAAAAATCGCCGGCCGTCTCCATAACGATTGGTGAAGCGGTATTGCAGAATGGTGATTTTCGATTTATGGACAAAACCATTGATCCGAATTATTCCGCCCGCTTGAATCTATCCGAATTGCGTGTTACCGGATTGACATCGCAAAAATTCAAATCCGCGGTCCTGGCGGCTGAAGGAAGAATTGACAATGACGCCCTGATAAAAATAAGCGGCGCCATCAATCCTTTTCGGAAAGATCTTTTTATTGATCTGGATTGCCATCTGTCTGATATGGAACTGAGCCCCCTGTCTCCTTATTCCGGCAAATTTATCGGGCAGACGATCGGAAAAGGCAAATTGACGACGTCCCTCATTTTTAAAGTCAACCAGAATACCCTGAGTATCAAGAACCAGATGCTGTTGGACCAGTTTACCCTGGGCCGGAAAGTGAAAAGTCCCGATGCGATAGATTTGCCTCTTGGGCTGGCGGTTGCGCTCCTTAAAGACCGGAGCGGCCGGATAGACATTAACCTGCCGGTTTCCGGCCGCACCGATGATCCCAAGTTCGGAATATTAAGAATCGTCCTGGATGCGTTTAAACAATTGATTGTCAAGGCCGCGGCATCGCCGTTTGATTTCGTCAGCGGCATCGTCGGCGGCGGGGGAGAGCTTCGATATATTGAGTTTGAACCGGGCTTGGTAAAAATTGATGACGCCGGCGTCAAAAAATTGAATGCCGTGGCAAGGCTGATGTTTGAACGGCCGGGGCTTAAAATGGATCTGACCGGGTACGTGGATATTGAAAAAGACCGGGAAGCCCTGGCTGCGGCCAGTATGGATCGGGAGCTGAAAGCCTTAAAAGCCAAAGATCGGGGCAAGCACGGGGAGGCCGCGCCCAAACCCGAAGATATGGTTCTGACCCCTGAAGAATACGCGCATTACGTGAAGGCGCTCTATGCCGACCAGATAAAGGCCGATCAGGATAAATCCCTGCCCATTCCGGAAATGGCGGCGGCGATTCAGGCGCAAATCTCCATTTCAGACCAGGATCTGCGAAAGCTTGCGGTGAATAGGGCGTTGCAGGTGAAGGCGGCTATCTTGCAGGACAGCCGTATTGAAGCTGGCCGTCTTTTTTTAAATGAAGCTGAAAGGCTGACGCCCAAAACGATTAAAGGTTTCAGCGCCGGAAGGGTGGAGCTGGGGATAAGATAATATTTGAAAAATACCGAAGGGATTAATACAAGATGGCGCGCGTGGATGATTATATGAATGCAAAATCAATGGCGGTGGAGCGGCTTTCAAAAGAAACGCCCGCCGATATCGCCCGGTTTTCCGGGTTCGAGATGCTTGATGAGCAGGCTTTCCGGGTGCCTTTTTTAAACCGGACATACAGAGTCGGTTTTCCGGATTTCCAATTTGTTGACATGGCGGGTGAGGCAACGCCTGTTCCGCTTCAGGAACAGGTGCTGATACTGCATTATATGAGCGCATTAAAACCGCTGCTGCCGGCTGACCACTGGATTGCATACAGGGAAATCCCCGGCGCATCGTTTTATTTCAGCGCTTTTGTGAAACGGGCCATTGATCCGCTGAAAAACGTGTTTGGAAAAAATGTCGCCCCTCTGGTTTCCGCCGCATCAATGCTTTATGGGAAACCCATTGATATCGGTGACGCCGGGTTTGAGTTCCGGGTTTTTCCCAAGGTTCCCATGCAGATCATCGTCTATGCGGGAGATGATGAATTTGAGCCCGAAGCCAATATTTTATTTGACGCCGCCGCCGGAGAATTTTTATCGCCGGAAGATGCGGCCTGGCTGGCCGGAATGGTGGTGTACCGGCTGATGGCGCTCTGCCGTTAAAAAAACGGATTATCAACTGATGACAGCGCTTGATGGCCCGGCCTCCAAGCCAAGACAGCCATGCGGGGAAAGCGTGCGCCGATGGCTTAAAAGCGCAAAACAAGTCCATAATAAACGAAGAGGATGTTATCCATGACTGCAACCATTCAATTTATGAAACACGTCCAGAAATCAACCTTTCATAATCCCATGATGAACAATGCCATGGACACCCAGGAGATGGAGATCCGAAAGGATCCGCTTTCCGGCGTCCAGAGCGTCTTTAATCCGAGGCTGGAAGACAAGGCCGCCATGTTTTATGGCGATAGCGATAACTCGCTGATTGAGAAAATGGCCAGGGAGAGCGAGCCCCGGTGTTTCCTGTGCGAAGACCGGTGGCAGGCCATGACCCCGGTCTATCCGGCGGACCTGGTTCCGCAGGGGCGCATTCAGGTAGGGCAGGCGGTTTTGTTCCCCAATATTTTTCCGGTGGGACAGATCCACGCCGTGATCCGGGTCGGCAAGAAACATTATGTGCCGCTGGCTGAATTTGATCCGGCGCCGGTTACGGAGGCCTTCCAGGCGGCTTTTAAATTCGCAGAATGCCTTTCCAGGGACAAGAGCGTAGAATACCTTTCCATTAACGCCAACTACCTGGGGCCGGCAGGCGCGAGCATCGCCCATCCCCATTTTCAGATGATGGGCGGCGATTTGCCTTTCAGCTATCTGGAATCGGTGCTAAATTGCGGCGAAACATACTATAAGTCCAACCAGAGCTGTTACTGGTCCGATCTCGTCAAGATGGAAAAAACCACTGGAGAACGCTATATCGGCGCATCCGGGCCTGTGGAGTGGCTGGCGGCGTTTTCTCCCCAGGGCGCGAATGAAATTGTCGGCGTGCTACCCGAACGCGCTCATTTTCGGGAAATGGATGATGCGGATATTAAAGGTCTTGCCGCTGGTCTTGTCAAGGTGCTTCATGGATATGCGGATATGGGAATATCCACATTTAATTTTTCTGTCTATTCCGGGCCATTGGGGCGGCGCAATGAGTCGTTCCGGTGCTTCATGCGCATTATATCCCGGCAGAACGTCTATGAAAACTATCGGACCGACGATTATTTTCTGCAGAAGCTCTTGAGAAATGAGCTGATTATCATTCCGCCGGAGGTGTTGGCAAGGAATCTGCAACCGCATTTTAAATGAAATATGATTAAACCGTTAATCGACAAATCCTCGCATTCCGGGTGGCCACAGGTGGGGATTTTCAAGTGGCCATCCTGGCGCGGGCGTTTTTTGCCATGAAAATCCGTATCCCTATGCATTTTATTTTCCGGTAATTCCTTGTACAAATCATCAGGAGGAGATATATGAAATTTTTCACCCGACAGATG
>DAIEHU010000138.1 GCA_027353395.1 Desulfobacteraceae bacterium | reverse complement strand
GGGATATAAGGAATATCCTCGCCGATATGCCAGATCAGGGAATTGGATGCGGATTTCCGGGACGAACCGGTGCCCACCACATCTCCGGCAAAGGCGATTGCATGGCCTTTTTGCTTTAATCGCGCAATGGCTTTCACGGGATTTTCTGAAATCCGGTTTTTAAGCATGCACAGGGCGTGGAGAGGAATATCGGGCCGGCTCCAGGCTTCCCCGGCCGGAGAAAGATCGTCGGTATTGATTTCACCATCCACCTTGAACACGGTGACGGTGAGCGCTTCGGGAATGGATGGCTTTTCGGTAAACCACCGGGCATCTGCCCAGGCGTCCATCACCTGCCTTGCAAACGGATTGGTTTTGGATTTTTGGAAAATTTCATCAAACGCGTCAAAAATCAGGATGGAACCGGAAAGCCCCTTTGCCGCATGGACCGCCAGAGCGTCGTGGTCCAGCAGGCGGATGAGCGGCTGGGTATTGTACCCGCCGCCCATGGTGGACAGAAGAAACACCGCCTGTTCGGGTGAAATCAGGGGAGAACGGGCCTTGCCCATGGCGATCTGCTCCAGAAACCCGGCTTTGACCTGGGCTGCTTCATCCACACCCGCGGGCACCCGGTGGGTGATCAGATCCAGGAGCAGGCCGGCGTCTTGCCCTTCCGGTTTTTGAAGCAGATCCACAAGGGCCGATGCCTGATCAGCGGTTAAGGGTCGCGGGGGAATGCCGGCGGTTTCCCGTTCGGCCTTGTGCGTGAGATATGCTGATATCATTCTAAATTCCCATTCCGGCCCGATACCCCTGATGAACGGCGTCAAAGGCCATGCCGATGGCTTTGGCGTCGCCGATGACATCGAAGGGGATGTTTTTCGCTTTGATGATATCCACAAGGCTTCTGTCGGGCCGGGCTCCTGCCGCCAGCACCACGGTGTCCGCCGGGATTTCCGAAATACCATCCGGGGTCTCGACCCTGACGCCGGTGGCGGTGATTTCAAGTGCCTTGGCAGCGGGTTTTAATTCAATCCCGTGCCGGTCCACATCCTGGAGCATGCCCCACCGGGTGCTTTTGCCGAAATCTTTGCCGATCTGGCCGATCATTTCGATAATGGTGATCTGCTTGGTGCCTCGGGTGGCCATTTCATATAGCACTTCCGGGGTTTCAGCTTTGTTGACAAGCAGAAATTTCAGGGTTTCGCCGGAGAGAGTCCCTTTTTCCGCCAGCAAAAGCGCGGTTTCGACCCCTACCGCACCGCCGCCGATGACAACCACCCGGCGTCCGGTGTATACCTTGTTGGCCAGCACGTCCCAGGCCTGAACCACATGGGACAGCTCAACGCCCGGAATGGGCGGCGTCATGGGCGTCGCGCCGGTGGCAAGAATGATATGATCGGGTTTTTCCTTCTCAATCAGGGCCGCGTCAACGGTCTGTCCCAGGCAGATGTCAATGTTCCGGGTATACACCTGGGTTTCAAGGTCATAGGCCAGTTCCGCAAATTCCTCCCTTCCCGGAGGGGCTCCCGCCAGATAAAGCTGGCCGCCTAACTCATCGCCTTTTTCATAGATGGCTACCTGATGGCCCCGGTCGGATGCGGCGATGGCCGCGTTCATCCCGGCAGCCCCGCCGCCGATCACCATGATTTTTTTTGGGGTTTCCGCAAGGGTGCAGGCCCCTTCGCATTCATACCCGGCCTTTGGATTGCACAAACATTCCACATGCTTTAATTTGAACAGGTTGTCAAAACAACCCTGGGCGCAGGCAATGCAATGAAGAATTTCCTCTTCCCGGCCGTCTTCGGCTTTTTCCGGCAGATAGGGGTCCGCGATCAGGCCCCGGCCCATGGCCACCATGTCGCACATGCCGTCGGCAATCATCTCTCTGGCTGTCTCCGGGTCATTGATTCGGTGGCTGGCGATTACGGGCACGTTCACGGCCTCTTTAATTCCCCGGGAAAGATAGGCAAACGCGCCCCTCGGCACTGCCGCCGTAATCTGGGGCACCCGCGCTTCATGCCAGCCCACATTGATGCAAAGGGCGTCCACGCCTGCTTCTGCCACTAGTGCTTTTGCGTAAAGCCTGAGTTCCGCGTTTCCCTGGCCGCCGGGCATGAAATCATTGCCGTTCATGCGGACCATGACGGGAAAATTCTTGCCCACCTGTTTCCGGATGGCCCGCATAATGTCCAGTCCGAACCGCATCCGGTTTTCCGGAGATCCGCCGTATTCATCGGCGCGCTTGTTGGTGAGCGGGGATAGAAATTCGCTGATGAGATACCCGGTGCCGCTCAATACTTCCACCGCGTCATACCCGGCCTTTTTCACCCGCATGGCCGCCTGGGCAATGCTGTCGATGGTCTGGCGGATTTCGTCCTTGTCCATTTCCTTGGGGACTTCCCGGGTCATGCGGGAGGCGATGGCGGAGGGGGCCACGGGCTGTTTGCCATTTAAGAAGAACGACATGTTGTAGCGGCCGGCATGGTTGACCTGAACGCAGGACCGGGCGCCGTTGTCTTTAATGGCCTTTGAGAGGCGGGCAAGCCCCGGAATGAATTCATCCTTGTGGGCTCCGATGTTTAAGGTATTGCCCGATAATTCGTCCACCGTGGCGTATCCCACGCAGATCATGCCCACGCCGCCCCTGGCGCGTTCCGCGTAAAATTCCACAATCTGGTCGGTGACCTCGAAATTGTTCGCCATCCCCAGATGCATGGCTGGCATATCTATCCGGTTTTTAATATCCAGGGTATTGATTTTAATGGGTTGAAACAGCGGGTCTCTCATTTTTTATCCCCTTATGTATTATGGTAATGCCAATATGGTGAAGGCAGTCAAAAAATCACTTAACCGGTTGCCCCTGTCAAGAAAAAAGTGTTAAGACGGTTTCGTGAAAGCGCATAAGTGGCATAAGCAAATGATTCTTGGTGGATGACGCGGGAGCATCATGGAAAAAGGATATGTGCAGGTATATACGGGCGATGGCAAGGGGAAAACCACGGCGGCCCTGGGGCTGGCGATCCGGGCGGCAGGCGCGGGATTAAAAGTCTATATCGCCCAGTTTTTAAAACAGGGGGCTTACAGTGAGTTGAAGGCGCTGGAACGGTTCGCGGATTACATCACCCTTGAGCAGTTCGGCACGGGAAAGTTTATCCGGGGCAATCCGGACGCTGCTGACATCTCTGCTGGGAAAAAGGGGCTGGCGGCTGTTCGCGCGGCATTTTCATCCGGCGCGTATGACGTGGTGGTCATGGAAGAGGCGGGGGTGGCGGAAAAATTCGGCGTTGTTTCAACAGATGATCTGCTTGCCGTCATCCGTGAAAAGCCCGAAGCCGTTGAGCTGGTGATCACCGGGAGGGGCGTGTCCGGGCATGTCCTCGCGGCCGCGGATTTGATCACCGAGATGCGGGAAATCCGGCATTATTATCTCAACGGGGTCATGGCCCGGACCGGCATTGAAAGCTGAGGACGGATGAGAGTCCATCGTTTCGGGCGTTGATGTTCATGCGTATCACCACCGTGCGCGATCGGCTGACAGATTCTTCACGAACCTATCCGCTTTAACTTTCCAGTGCCTCCAGCGCATCACCGGCCGCTTCCCGGATCGCTTCCGGATAGTCGCCGGTGTGGACCGCCGTCAACCGCTCCATCATTCCGGCCTGTTTGGATTCCCCCAGAAGATAGAGGATATCGCCTTTGACATCATTTCCGGCTGCCTCAAACCGGTTCCATAACGCCTCTAGAATCTGGATCGAAAGATCCGGGCGGGTTTCACTCAGAAATTCAAGCGCCACCATCGCCCCCAGCCGCACCGGCCATTTGGGATGGAGCAGCAGGTCCATAAATGCAGGAAACGGGCCGCCGCTTTGGGCCATCATGCCGGCCAGAGCTTCGGCATTGCCCGTTTCAATCATCTGCTGCAAGGTTTGAACGCCCAAATGAGATGGGTCGCGGCTCTCGATTACCCGGACGATTTCCCGCAAATCAACGGCGCCAATCCAGCGGAACCGGTCTTCCAAGATGACGGTGGGCGCAGACCGGACATTGGCGACGCTGGCAAGCTCGGGAAACAACATGCCGTCCACCACCGTCGCTAAAATTTTCGGGCACCTGCGGGCCAGCAGCAGCACGGACGAGACGGTTTGGGGACAGACCGGACATTGGGGAGCGACAAACACCGTGAGATATGCCGGAATCCGGATCCGGTCGAGAAGTTCAGCGTCCGGCAGCCCGGCAAGGATGGCCTCGTCCTCCCGTCCTTCCAGGAAATCCAGAAACGGCCGCAGCTCCAGTCCGGCGGGAACCGTTTGGTAGCCGATATTGTCCGTAATCCAAAAGCTTGGCAGCGGGTCGCTATGGTCCTGTTTTTTTACCCGCACCATGGGGGCAATTTTCTGGAACTCAGTGCAAAACGTTTCCAGAACCGCGCTCCGGTCATCATTTGTTACCTGCAAATTGATGGCGACAGGACCGCTGATCCGCCCGGCCCATTGGCGGATCGTTTCTTTTTCCTCTGGCGTCATTGTCAAATTCCGGCCAGTTCATGATATATGGTGATTTCAGGGTCTCCGTCCATGAGGGGTTTGATGGTTTTAAACAGCGCCTTGAAATGGGGTGTTGAGCTGTGGGCCACCAGGGCGTCCATGTCTTTGTATTTTTCATAAAACAAAAATACGCATGGATCATTCTGGCTCCGGTGAAGGGTGTAGATCAGGGTGCCCGGCTCATCCTTGACCTTGAGGATCACATCCAGGAACGCCTGCTCCATTTCCGATTCCTTGCCCTGTAACGCTTTGATTTTTGCGACAACGATCATCACGCCTCCTTGCAACTTGACAAGTTATTTAAATCAATACATCCGCCTGTTTTCGGCACTATCACATCCCGCCCTCTTTTGCGCAGTATGTCGGCGAACGCCAGGCATTGCGCCTCTTCGCCGTGGACCAGGGCGATTTTCTTGATGTTCAAATTGGAATGTTCAATAAACCGCAACATTTCATTCTGGTCGCCGTGGGCGCTGAAACCGCCGATTTTTTCCACCTGGGCCTTGAGGGGATATTCCTTGTTCATCAGCCGAAGCAATGGGGCCGGTCCCTTCCTGCCGCCCGCAGCATATTTCTCGCCTTCCTCCAGGATCCGGCGGCCCAGGGTGTTTTGGGCCATGAACCCGACAATGAGAATGGTGTTTTTGGGATTGTGCATTTTGTAGCGCAGATGGTGAAGGATGCGGCCGGCTTCACACATACCGGAAGCAGAGATCACCACATGGGGCTGTTTTTCCCGCATCAGGGACATGGATTCCTCCACCGATTGGGTGAAGTGCAACTGCTTGAACGTGAAGGGATTGTCCCCTTTGTCCAGGAAATCCGCATGGGTCTGGGCATCATACATTTCCGGATGCTCCGCAAATACCTGGGTAATGTTGGACGCCAGCGGGCTGTCCACATAGACCGGCACTTTCGGCACGTCTCCCTGATGATACATCTGATGAATGACATACAGCAGTTCCTGGGTGCGGCCGAATGCAAACGACGGGATCAGCAGAATTCCGCCCCGTTCCATCGTCTCCGTAAACACCTTTTTAAACTGCGGAGCCATATCCGCCACCGGTTCATGCACCCGGTCGCCATAGGTGCTTTCCATGACGAGAAGATCGACTTCCCGGTCTTCTTCCGCAAAATCCAGGGTGGGATCCTGCAGAATCGGTTTGTTGAACCGGCCGATATCGCCTGAAAAGCATACGGTAAACCGTTTGCCGTTGTTTCTGGCTTTCACGATGGTGATGGCCGATCCCAGAATATGCCCGGCGTCATAGAGGGTGCATTCCATGTTTTTGCCGATGGGGACCGCCTCGCGGTAGGGGATGCCGTCAAAAAAAGACAGGGCGCGCGCGGCGTCCGCCGCGGTATAAATCGGCTCCACCGCTTCCAGGTGATATTTCTGGATCAGTTCGCCAATGGCTTCTATGTTTAAATTGCTTTTGTCCTTTTTTAAGACTTTCTGGACCGCTTCGATGCTGGCCTGGCGGTTCTTTTCCGGTTGCGCGCCGTGGGTGATGTCCGTCAACAATTCACGAACGACCCTGTAATTCAGATAATTGGCATCCGATTCCTGGATGTGGGCGCTGTCCGGGAGCAGGTATCCGCAGGCGTCCGCTGTGGCCCGGGTGCTGATAATCCGGCCGTTGAATCTTTCTTTGGTCAGCAGGGGAATCCGGCCGGAATGATCAATATGGGCATGGGACAGCACCATATTGGTCAGGATGCCCGGATCCACCGGCAATATCCGGTTTCTCCGGTCGGCGTCCTTGCGTCTTCCCTGAACCATGCCGAAGTCCAGGAGCACATTGTCCTGATTCATGGTCAAAAGATGCATGGAACCGGTCACTTCTCTTACTGCGCCGTAGAATGTTACCCGCAAGGGGCTTCTCCTTTTTTATGATTTTCACAAACTGGTTTTGAAAAAATAACCATTTCTCTTTATTTGGCACTTTGCTATATAAATTACAACCTTAAACAGAGAGCGTTGGGCGGTGCGCCATTAACCACGAAAAAAGGAGGAAGCGCCGTGCGTCGCCTGTTCCGGCGATAGCCGCGGCCATCATAACGCTTATGGGAATCAATATTGTTGAAAAAATCGATCATCTCGTGCCGGTAAAAACCATTCTGGTCAGCGTGTCGGATAAATCCGGGCTGGACGTTTTCATCCCGCGGCTTGCGGCGGTCAACCCGGATATCCGCATCCTTTCAACCGGCGGCACCTTTAACGCGATCCGGGAAATTCTGGGGGACCGGGCCGAAACCATGCTCATGCAGGTCAGCGATTACACCGGCCAGCCTGAGACCCAGGGCGGGCTTGTTAAAACCCTTGATTTTAAAATATATCTTGGGATTCTGACGGAAACTTACAATCCCTCCCATCAGGCGGATCTCCGGCGCATCGACGCCAGCCCCATTGACATGGTGATCGTCAACCTCTATCCATTCAGGGAAACCATTGCAAAACCGGGTGCCAGCGTTGAAATGGCGAGGGGCAATATCGATATCGGCGGGCCGTGCATGGTC
>DAIEHU010000137.1 GCA_027353395.1 Desulfobacteraceae bacterium | reverse complement strand
GGCATCGGACCGTCCGTGGCCGCCACAACCAGAATCGCTCCATCCATCTGAGCAGCTCCGGTAATCATGTTCTTTATATAATCCGCATGCCCCGGACAATCCACATGCGCATAATGCCGCGTCTTTGTCTCATACTCTACATGCGCAGTCGATATCGTTATCCCACGCGCCTTCTCTTCCGGCGCCTTGTCAATCTTGTCAAACGGGATATATTCCGCAAGCCCCCTCAACCCGCAATGCTTCGTTATCGCAGCCGTCAATGTCGTCTTCCCATGATCTATATGACCAATCGTTCCCACATTCACATGCGGCTTTTTCCGCTCAAACTTCTTCTTTGACATTATCTTATCCTCCAAGTCAAAAGGACCGTATTAATCGTCTTATATCATGCCTCACGGTATTAGCAAAGGCATCAAGTTCATCGATAGTATTTCAAATAACAGATAAAAAGAGATATCTACCACCGGTAATGCGCAAATGCCTTATTTGCTTCCGCCATTTTATGGGTATCTTCTCTTTTTTTAATGGCACCACCCCGTTCTTCAGCGGCATCCATAAATTCTCCAGCGAGCTTGCGCGCCATATTTTTTTCGGAGCGCTTTTCAGCAAAAGCCAGAATCCATCGAATCGCAAGCGCGATCTTACGGGATGGACGAATTTCTGTCGGCACCTGATAAGTCGAACCACCAACCCTGCGAGACTTTACTTCTATTTGCGGCTTAACATTATTCATTGCTTTTTCAAATACCTTCAGAGGGGGCTCGTTGGTCTTTTTCTCAATAATATCAAAAGCATCGTAAATCATCGAAAGCGCAATGCTTTTTTTCCCATCCCGCATCACACAATTGACAAATCTTGAAACCAGCTCGCTTTTGTATTTTAGATCCGGCGACACCTTTCTTTCCGGTACTTCTCTGCGTCTTGGCATTGACTACACCATTCCTTGACTGAGTATTATTAATTCAAATAATTCGCATTACGTTATTTGGGACGTTTTGAACCGTATTTGGATCTACCCTGCTTTCTATCTGAAACACCAAGCGTATCCAGCACACCTCTGACCACATGATACCGCACACCAGGCAAATCTTTCACGCGTCCGCCACGCACCAATACAACGGAATGTTCCTGCAGATTATGGCCGATCCCAGGAATGTACGCTGACACTTCGATGCCAGTCGTCAACCGGACTCTGGCGACTTTACGTAAAGCGGAATTTGGTTTTTTGGGTGTTGCGGTGTAAACCCTCACACATACACCTCGTTTTTGAGGCGACTCCTGGAGCGCTCGTGAACTCTTCTTTTCAATGATGCGCTTTCGACCTTTTCGAACCAGTTGATTAATTGTTGGCATTGTTTCCAAACCCTTAAGAATCAAATTTATTGTAAGCTAAAATATTAATTTTTAGACTTAATTCATGATTGTGTCAAGCTTTTTATCATTTTGAACACAATTTTAATAGTGATAAACAACCCGAGCATCTCCCTGAACTTAAATTTAATATTTAAATAACAAGTCGTTATGCTTTAATTCGACCCTTCGACATCAATATCCGGCAATCGGTATTCAGCCCTCCCGGTTCCAGCCGGAATCAACCGTCCCATGATGACATTCTCTTTCAAGCCGCTTAAAGAGTCATGGGCACCGGAAATGCTGGCATCCGTTAAGACTTTCGTCGTTTCTTGAAAGGATGCCGCCGAAATAAAACTTTCAGTTGATAATGATGCTTTCGTAATTCCCAGAATCAGGGGTTCACCGGTCGCAGGCTGGAGTCCTTTTTCCTGCAGCTCCCGATTGACGGCTTCGAACTTGTTTTTATCCACCTGTTCTTCCGGTATAAATTCCGAATCACCAATCGTTTTTATTTTAACACGGCGCATCATCTGGCGAATAATAATTTCAATATGCTTATCATTAATCCGAACTCCTTGCAGCCGGTATACCTCCTGAACACCATTCAGAAGGTACCGGGCCAAGGCGATATCACCCTTTATATTTAAGATATCCTGAGGATTGGGACTGCCGCCTGTCAATTGTTCGCCGGCTTTGACATAATCACCGTCATATACCCCGATGTGCCTTCCTCTGGGAATCAGGTATTCTTTTTTCTCCCCTGCATCCACCGGTGTAACCGTCACTTTTTGTTTACCTTTTTTGGAAGATTTGCCAATCGCCACATATCCGTCGATTTCACTGAGTACAGCTGTTTCTTTGGGCTTCCGGACTTCAAACAGCTCCGCAACCCTCGGCAGACCGCCGGTGATATCCTTAGTTTTGGTTGTTTCCCGAGGAAGTTTACCAATAATGTCGCCAGCCGCCACGTAGTCATTTTCTTCCACCATGATGATAGTGTCCACAGGCAATGCATACCTTGCAAATCCTGATCCCGGAATAACAAGCGTTTTCCCTTCCTTGTCTTTTATTGAAATTCTCGGACGAGCCTCCAGCGCTTTGGTATCAACAACCGTCAAACTGGATTTACCCGTAACAGGGTCCACTTTCTCTTTAAGGCTCTTTCCGATAATGAGATCTCCAAACTTCACCCGGCCGGATACGGCTGTGATAATCGGCGTTGAAAACGCATCCCAGGACGCGAGCAAATCCCCCGGTACAACCTTTTGGCCGTCCTTGACCATGATTTCAGCACCATAAATAATCGGAAACCGCTCCAATTCACGACCGGAATCCGACACAATGGTGAATTCGCCGCCCCGCCGGTTCATTACAATAGTTCGCTTCTGCGTATTTTCCACCACATCAAGGGCATTAAATTTTATGGTTCCCGCCATGCGGGCCTTAATATCTGCTTGTTCCACCCGCCGATTGGCCGTGCCGCCGATATGGAAGGTTCTCATGGTGAGCTGCGTCCCAGGTTCCCCAATGGACTGCGCTGCCATGATGCCCACCGGCTGCCCGATCTCCACCGGTCCTCCGTGAGAGAGATCCCGGCCATAGCACTGTACACATACACCCGTAGGCGTTGAACAGGTCAGCACCGATCGAATTCTCACGCTGGTGACACCGGCCTTATCAATCTCTTTAACACCTATTTCGTCAATTTCTTCGCCGGCTTTAATTAAGACCTCATCCGTAAACGGATCAAGCACGTCATCCAGGGTAACACGGCCCAAAACCCTTTCGGACAATGGCTGAATCACCTCACCACCTTCCAGAAGCGCTTCCACAATGATGCCGTTTCGTGTTCCGCAATCAAATTCTGCAGCCGAGCAATCCTGAGCCACATCCGCAAGGCGTCTTGTCAGATATCCTGAGTTGGCTGTTTTGAGCGCGGTATCGGCGAGCCCTTTCCGGGCACCGTGTGTTGAAATAAAATACTGAAGCACCGAAAGCCCTTCCCGGAAATTGGCGGTAATCGGCGTTTCAATAATTTCACCCGATGGTTTCGCCATCAGACCGCGCATACCGGCGAGCTGCCGCATCTGATCTTTACTGCCGCGGGCGCCAGAATCCGCCATCATAAAAATCGGATTAATGATATCGCCTTCAGCACGGCCGGTTTTTTCCAGCCGTTTATCCGGTTCACCGGTAAATGGCTCCTTGAAATCCGGAACATAAGGCTTTTCCATGGCCGACATCATGGCGTTAGCGATGTCTTCAGTGGCTTTCGCCCATATATCCACCACCTTATTGTATTTCTCGCCCTGCGTGATTAACCCTTCCATATGTTGATTGGTAATATCCGCCACATTTTTTTCAGCCGTATTCAAGATATCCCATTTGGTGTCCGGGATAATCATGGCGTCAATAGAAATGGATAAACCGCCGGAAGTTGAATGCTTATAACCGATGTTCTTCAGCTGGTCGGCCAAGATGACCGTTGCCTTGGGCCCTTTATGCCGATAGGTATAGTCCACCAGCTCACGAAGGCATTTTTTGTTTAACACCTTATTCACCATGTCAAAGGGAATCTCCTGCCGGACCTCAAGCACATGGAATAGGTGATATTTTCCGCCAGCATAAATGATCTTGCTGATGTCCCCTTGTTTCAGCGCATACACATCAGCGGCAACCGCGTCCGGCACCTGAAAAATTTCCTGAAATTCATCAATTTCAAGTAACCCGATATTGCCGTCATAGGTTTTGTCAAACGCTTCCGAGTGTTTGTGGACCAATTCCCTAAAAGACATGCCGTCATCCAATTTCTTGTGCACATCTTTGGCCATCTCTTCAGTTGCAACCATAATATGCCGAAATATAAAGCTTTCACCTTTCGGCACAATCTCCCACAACAATATCCGGCCAACAGTGGTATTATGAATTTTTCCATTGATACGGACGTTGACCTTGGCGTGCATATCCACAGCATCGGCGTCATAGGCGGACCGCACTTCTTCGGGATTTGAAAACACCATACCGTCACCCCTGGCGTCCGCCAATCCGAGCGTCATATAATAAATTCCAAGAACAATATCCTGAGTCGGAACAATAATGGGCTCACCACTGGCCGGCGACAGAATGTTATTCGACGCGAGCATGAGCACTCTGGCCTCAATCTGAGCCTCCAGAGACAGCGGTACATGAACGGCCATCTGGTCACCGTCAAAATCCGCATTAAAAGCTGTACAAACCAAAGGATGGAGCTGAATCGCTTTCCCTTCGATCAGCACCGGCTCAAATGCCTGTATACCCAATCGATGCAGGGTTGGCGCCCGGTTTAATAAAATCGGGTATTCTTTTACCACTTCATCCAAGGTATCCCAGACCTCAGGGCTTTTCATTTCAACGCATTTTTTGGCGCTCTTGACATTGGAAACAATCCCTTTTTTCTCAAGCCGATGATAAATAAACGGCTTAAAAAGTTCCAGAGCCATGAGTTTCGGCAATCCGCACTGGTGAAGCCGAAGGTTCGGTCCGATAGTGATGACGCTTCTGCCGGAATAGTCAACACGCTTGCCCAGCAAATTTTGGCGAAACCGCCCCTGCTTGCCCTTTAACGTTTCACTTAATGATTTCAGGGGCCGCTTATTGGAACCCGTCACCACCCGACCCTGCCGCCCATTATCAATCAGAACGTCTACAGCTTCCTGAAGCATCCGTTTTTCATTTCTAACAATAATATCAGGTGCTTTTAAATCCATCAATCGCTTCAATCGGTTATTACGGTTAATCACCCGGCGATACAGGTCATTTAAGTCCGAAGTGGCGAACCGGCCACCTTCAAGAGGCACCAGCGGACGAAGCTCCGGCGGAAGCACCGGAATAACTTCCAGAATCATCCATGTGGGATTCAGACCGGAATTCCGAAACGCATCCACGACTTTCAGGCGTTTGGCGTATTTTTTCCGTTTGGCTTCAGAGCCAGTATTCTGTATTTCGACCCGAAGCTCGTTATACAACTTTTCAATATCCAGCTCGCCAAGCAATTCCCGGATGGCCTCGGCGCCGATTCCAGCCTTGAATTTGGTCCCGTATAAATCCAGGGCTTCTCTGTATTTGTCCTCGGTCAGGAGCTGCATTTTGGTTAACCCGGTTTCCTTGGGATCAATGACAATATAATTGTCAAAATAGATCACCTTCTCAAGGGACTTAAGGGTCAGGTCAAGCAAATTGCCGATCTTGCTCGGCAGGCTTTTTAAAAACCAGATATGGGTCACCGGGGTGGCCAAGTCAATATGCGCCATGCGCTCCCGCCGCACCTTTGACTGAATGACCTCCACGCCGCATTTTTCACAGATGACGCCTCTGTGTTTCATGCGTTTATATTTCCCACAATTGCATTCGTAATCTTTTGTGGGGCCAAAAATTTTGGCGCAGAACAGGCCATCCCGCTCCGGCTTAAATGTTCGATAATTTATCGTTTCCGGCTTCTTAATCTCGCCGTGGGACCAGCTCCGTATCAGTTCCGGAGAAGCCAGAGCGATCTTAACACCCTTATAACGTATTGGATTAATCGGTTTTACAAAAAAATCATATAGAGTTTCCAAAGATGATCTCCTTACTCATTTTCCTCAAGAAGGGCTACATCTAAACCTAAACTCTGTAACTCTTTAGTGAGTACACGGAATGATTCCGGCAGTCCGGGTTCAAATACATTTTGACCTTTTACAATCTTCTCATACATTCGCGTTCTTCCGGCCATATCGTCGGATTTAACGGTCAAGAACTCCTGCAATGCATGAGCCGCACCATACGCCTCCATTGCCCAGACCTCCATTTCACCAAGACGCTGGCCGCCAAACTGCGCCTTGCCGCCAAGCGGTTGCTGCGTCACAAGAGAATACGGCCCGATTGAACGCGCATGCAGTTTGTCATCCACCAGATGATGCAGTTTAAGCATGTACATGGTGCCCACCGTAACTTTACCGTCAAATGGCTCCCCGGTGCGGCCGTCGAATAATGTCATCTGACCGGTATGGCTGAAGCCGGCTTCGGTTAAAAGTGTTTTAATTTCTTCCTCTTTTGCACCGTCAAAAACCGGGGTGCTCATATGAACCCCGTCCTTATATCCCTTCGCCAAAGCTGTCAGCTCGCCATCTGACATTTTCGTGATAGCGGATTTATTCACGGAATCAGAAAAAATCGTTTTAAACTTGGCGCGCAATTCCTTAATTTTTTCCGCTTCCAGCAAGGCGTTAATCTGATCGCCAAGACCTTTTGCCGCCATTCCCAGATGGATTTCCAGAATCTGACCGACATTCATACGAGATGGCACGCCCAATGGATTCAATACCATATCCACGGTGCGGCCATCATAGAAATACGGCAGATCCTCTTCCGGAAGAATCCTGGAAACAACCCCCTTATTCCCATGACGGCCAGCCATTTTATCACCCACGGAAAGCGTCCGTTTCATGGCCACATATATTTTGATCATTTTTATGACGCCTGGAGGCAGGTCATCCCCATGTTCATACATCCCCGCTTGATGCGCAAAATCTTTGCGCGCAAGATCGGATTTTTCCCGGTACAACGCAATGAGGTCGTTGAGCTGATCATTGATGGCGGTATCCGCAAATGCAACGGGTTCCAATTTGGAAATGGGTAATTTATCAAAATGCTTTAACTCAATTTTGGTATTTTTGGGGATTAAGACTTTCTTTCCGTCCGTCAGAT
>DAIEHU010000136.1 GCA_027353395.1 Desulfobacteraceae bacterium | reverse complement strand
CTGAATCAACTGGCGAAACTGTTGACAGTCCGGTTCAAAAAGTGCTGGAAAAAGGGCTGATCGTCGGGCTCGCCAACCATACCCTCCTGATCTCAAAAGACGGCGAACGGATTCCCATTGCCGACAGCGGCGCGCCCATCCGGGATGAAAGCAATGATATTAACGGCGTGGTGCTGGTGTTCCGGGACCAGACCCGGGAGCGGGATATTAACAGGCTGCTTCGCGCCCGGCTATCATTGCTGGAGTATGCCGCCAGCCATTCCCTTGGTGAACTGCTGCAAAAAACCGTGGATGAGGTCTGCATTCTTACCCAAAGCCCCATTGGATTCTATCATTTTGTGAAGCCCGACCAGAAAACCCTGTCGCTCCAGGCATGGTCCACCCGGACCATGCAGGAATTCTGCAAGGCGGAAGGGAAAGGCCTGCACTATGCCATTGACCAGGCCGGTGTATGGGCGGATTGCGTTCATACAAAAAAACCGGTGATCCATAACGATTACGCTTCCCTGCCCCATAAAAAAGGCATGCCGGAAGGACACGCCGCCGTAATCCGGGAAATGGTGGCGCCCATTCTGCGCGGCGGCAAGGTGGTGGCCGTTATTGGCGTGGGCAACAAACCCGTGGATTATACGGAAAAAGATATCGAAAAAGTCGCCTACCTGGCGGATGTGGCTTGGGAAATCACATTGCGCAAACAAGCGGCACGGTCGCTGATGCAAAGCGAGGCCCTGTTTCGCCTGTTTTCTGAAAACTCCCCGACCCCTTATCAGTCCCTGGACGCTCAAGGCAATATTCTGGATATCAATGCAAAATGGCTGGCCGAACTGGGATACGCCAGTGAAGAAGTTATCGGCAAATGGTTCGGCGATTTCCTGGCCGGCAATGGCCCCGATCTCTTTCGGCAGCGGTTTGAAGCATTCAAATCCGCGGGAGAAGTCCACGGAATTGAATTTGATATGAAGCATAAGGATGGCGGCGTCATCAACGTATCCTTTGAAGGCCGCATCAGCCGTGACGCCAGCAATGAATTTGGCAGAACCCATTGCGTTTTCGTCAACATCACCGAGCACAAACGAATGGAAGAGGCGCTGCGAAGCGAGAAAACATTCTCAGATACAATGATTAACAGTATGCCCGGGATATTCTACCTTTTTGATAAGGATGGTCACCTTCTTAGATGGAACCGGAATTTCGAGATCGTTTCGGGGTATTCATCTGAAGAAATGAGCAACATGCACCCGCTGGGTTTCTTTTCTGGAGAAGATAAAGACCGGGTGGAAGAAGCGATTCAGGAGGCCTTTGCAAAAGGCGAGTCCCATGTGGAAGCGAATTTTATTTCAAAAGACGGGAGCAGCACCCCTCATTATTTTACAGGACTAAATTTTATATCGGATAACAAGCCATATCTCGTTGGCGTGGGGATTGACATCTCCGACCGCAAACGGGCCGAGGAAAAATGGCAGGCGCTATCCGCCCATCAACAGGCCCTTTTATCCGCCATCCCGGATATTGTCGTGGAAGTGGACCTAAACAAAGTCTACACATGGGTGAGTCATGCCGGGTATGCATTTTTTGGAAATGATGTCATCGGCAAAGAAGCCGCTTTTTATTTTGAAGGAGAGCAGACGGTTTATGATACGGTGCAAAAACTTTTCGACGGCGATGAGGACACGATTTACCTGGAAAGCTGGCAGCGCCGCAAGGACGGGCAAAAACGTCTGCTGGCCTGGTGGTGCCGGGTTCTGAAAGACGCCAAGGGGAATGCGACCGGGGCACTGTCAACGGCGCGGGACATTACAGACCAAAAAACCCTGGAAGATCAGCTCCGCCAGGCCCAGAAAATGGAATCCGTGGGGCGGCTGGCCGGCGGCGTGGCCCATGATTTCAACAACATGCTCGCGGCAATCATCGGATACGCGGAAATGGCCATGGAGCAGGTCAGCCCCGGCTCGCCGGTTCACAATGACCTTCAGGAAATTATGACCGCCGCCCGGCGATCGGCCGATCTCACCCGGCAGTTACTGGCATTCGCCCGGAAACAGGCCATCACCCCCGTGGTCCTGGATATAAACGGCACCATATCCAGCATGCTCAAACTCCTGCGCAAACTCATCGGCGAGGACATTGATCTGGCATGGAAACCGGGACCGGAGCCCTGGCCGGTAAGAATTGACCCGGCTCAAATCGACCAGATTCTGGCGAATCTTCTGGTCAACGCCAAAGACGCCATTACAGGTGCGGGAACCATCACCATCGAAACGGACAACGTGGAATTTGATGAAACCTACTGCGACCATAATACGGGTTTTGTCCCCGGAAAATACGTGATGATGGCCATCAACGATACGGGCGGCGGCATGGACAAGGAAACCCAAAGCCATTTGTTTGAGCCTTTTTTCACCACCAAGGAAATGGGCAAAGGAACCGGCCTGGGGCTGGCCACGGTTTATGGCATCGTCAAACAGAACAATGGGTTTATCAATGTATACAGCGAGCCGGGCCAGGGAACGGCAATCAAAATTTATCTGCCCCGGACCGGAGACGGATTGGCGGAAAAACCGGTTGCAGCGGCCGGCAAAGACCTCCGGGGGAGCCAAACCGTGCTGATAGTTGATGATGAAGCGTCGATTTTAAAACTTGGCGTATCGATTCTTACCCAGTACGGGTATACCGTGATTTCCGCCAAAGACCCGGTGGAGGCGATGGCCCTTGCAAAACGCCATGACGGTCCGATCCATCTGCTGGTCACCGATGTGGTGATGCCCCTGATGAGCGGCAGGGAACTCCAGGAAAAGCTCATCGCCATCCTGCCGGAAATCAAGTGTCTGTTCATGTCGGGCTACACAGCCGACACCATCGCCCATCACGGCGTGATTGACGAAGGCATTCACTTCCTGCAAAAACCGTTTTCCATTAAAACCCTGGCGCAAAAAGTCCGGCAGGTGCTGGATGAGGCGGAGCGGTGATTTTGAATTGCGGATTATCGGCCGGGAGAATTGGCGTCCCTTTGACAATTTGGGAGCGCGCGGGTTCGCCGACGCGCTCCTTTAGGGATTTCCGAAGCACAAAGATACCTGCGGGGAGCATTCTTTTTTTCTATTATTCGCGCGGAGACGCTGGGACGCAGAGGGGAGTATCCTTTGGTGGCATTATCCTCTGCGCCTTCGCGTCTCTGCGCGAATAATTTTTTGGCCGCTATCAGGTATATTAATTTTTCTGTGTTCCCTTAAATCAGCCATACCGTAAACTTTTGGCCCGTATGGATGATTTTATTGCTCACGCTGCCCATGAAAAACTCCTGCACCCGCGACAGGCCCCTTCTTCCGGCGACGATTGTGCTGTAGCCCCCGCGTTCCGCTTCCTGAACAATCGCCCCGGCCCTGCTGTATGCGCCTGTAATGAGTTTTTCATCAATCCGGCCATCGTCAAAGCCCGCTTTGACGAGCTTGTCCCGGGTATCGCTGAAAATGCGCATCATCGTGTTGTGCTCCAGCTCCACATATTCTCCTGGCATCATGAAATCCGGCTCTTCCGGCGCAAGCCCCCCGTATCCCCGGAGCACATGAACAAGGCACACAGCATAATGGTGGCCGCCCAGATGTTCCGCCACAAAATCCACCGCCTTGATGGACGACGGCGACCCGTCGATGGCGAGCAGAATTTTCTGGTTCACCGGCAACTGTCCGGCAATCATGATGGGGCATGATTTCAATTGCGCAAACAGCTTGTTGGCCACACTACCGACAATCAGCCCCTCCAGCGCGCCCACGCCCCGGCGTCTTAAAACCACCGCCGTATAATCCCCCTGTTCCACTTCCTTGAATATATCCTGCGCAATACCGGACTCCCGCTTGTGGATGACGGTTTCAACCAAATCCCCGGCAAAGCCCTCATTCAAAAGGAGCGTCTTCGCTTTTTGCATGAAATCTTCAATCGCTTTTTTTTCATGGCTCTCCCAAGCCAGAAGCTGGCTGATGGCCTCACGGTTGAGATCCGTCCTGTCCATGTCCCAGTAACACACGGGTACGCCGCTGAACACATGAAACAATACCAGTTTAAAATCTCGAAACGGTTTGGTTTGCCCCACATATTGAACTGTCTGCATGGAACGTTCCGAACCATCCACCAGGATGAGCAGTTTTTTTTGATTCGCCATGATTTTTCTCCTATGTGCCGCAACGGGTTAAACGTTGGTGTCAGGGTTTCATGAAAACAATTGACAGTGGGGCTTTTTTACACCGCGCTTAAAATTTATAATTCAGGTCGAGTTCATACATCTGAACATGCTGATCCAGGTGACGCTCCATGGCCTCATACAAATAGGCGATGCCGTCAAGGGAGCAATGCCGGGTCAGGTCGTAGCCAAGGTTCAGCTTGACGCCCTGGGTATCGGTCCCGTTAAGCCCGGTGCCGAAATTGCTGTCCATGATGGACTGCATCACCGAATCCGCGCCGATCTGAGCCCAGGCAGCCCCAAGCTTGAAGCTGTCGATTTTCGCATCCACGCCCACCACATAGCCCATGCTCTCATCCCCTGGGTCCAGGCCCGCGCCCAGAATGCTCTGGCCGTTGTTCCCTTTCGCTCCCGCATTATAAAAAGCCTGGGCGTAAGGAGTCAGCGCCACCGGATCAGTGTTAATCTTGCCGGAAACGTAAAAATCAATGATCTGATACTTATAATTCTGATTCATGGTTTCCGTGAGAACATATTCATTGATGCGGTGATAATTGTAAAATGCGACGGCGGCCATCATGAAATCGGTTTTCGCCCCGATCTGCACCGCTTCCATGCCGGCGATATCCCTGTCAACATACCGGGCCTGATAAACGCCCGCGGTGATAAACACGGGGTTCAGGTCAACGGCGGCGGTAAGTCCGGCGGGCCGCAAATCCACATCCCAGAACACCCAGCTCGTGGCAAAGGGGTTTTTCTGCTGACCGGCCAGAAACTTGAAATCGCCCAGATGATTCTCGGCATAGGCGTAATCCATGCGGATTTCGTTATGCTGGAACACCTGGGAGTCAGAATAGGTGGCGAGGCTTGAATTGCCGGCCACACCGCCGGTGCAGAGACCCGCCACCACTTTCCAGTTTTCATCCGGATTATTCCAGGTCATGCCCAGACGAAACTGGCCGCGCATCCGGTCTATGGATTTCACGCCTGACTTGTCCTCATCAATATACTCATATCTGAACTTCATGTCGCCATTGATATCCAGGCCTTTTAAAAAATCAGATGCATTCACCGGCGCGGGGGGCAGGTCGGATTTGGCCAGAACGGACAGGGGGATGCATAAACCCGTCACCATCAAAAAAATAACCGCCATTGTTTTTGTCTTGCTTAAATTCATGATTTCTCCTTTTCTCCTTTTGTCTGTTGCTCATTAAAATTGGGGCGGAATTCGGGACAACGCGACACTCGCCTTTTGCACCAACCCGCCCGGGATCGTGTTTGCCTGGTTCAGATGAAATGAGGGGAAGATTAGCAGAATGATATAAAATCGACAATAACAAAAACACATCTTCTAAAACCGCTATCCGCCATTCCAGAACTGCCGGGGACCGGCGGCGGTCCGGTATCGCTTGAAAACCAAACCCAGAATCCATTGCTTCAAACTGACGGCGCGGATATGCGCATTTTCAAGGACCGCCGCTTCAATGGACGCAACGATTTCCTCAATGGCGCATGGCTTTTTCAAACATCTGAAAACATGCGGCTTGCCGGCTTCACAGGCTGCTTCCGCGCCGCCATAAGCGGTAAGCATGATCACCTGGGCCGATGGATGGATTTTCTGGATTTTTTTCATGGTCTGGAATCCGTTCATCACCGGCATCATCTGATCCAGAATCACCACTTGGGGTTTCCAGGTTCGAACAATAGAAATCGCGTCCGCTCCGTTCCTGACACCCCGCACTTCATATCCCCGGAGAAAAAGCTGTTTTTTCAAGGCGTCTCTAAAAAAATCCTCATCATCCGCCAGAAGAATTTTCGTTCTCTCTCCAGGCCGGTCCGGACTGACTGGCTGGCTCATGGCGATTATTCCTTTCCGGTCATGGGCTGGGATCCGATAAAAGAACCGTGTCTATTAACGCTATGCCGGTCCATCACTTCAGCGATTGCCTGGAACAGTCGATCCGGATCATCGTTTTTTTCAATAAATGCAGTGGCTTTCGCCACATCCGGATGGTGTTCATACTCCGTTAAATGGGTATAAATGATCTGGGGAACCGGCGATGAGAAACGCTGAATACGCTGCAACACATTGATTCCGATATCAACTGGAAAATCCAGTTCCAGAATCACGAGGGCAGGCGGGGCTTCCCCGTTCAAGCAAGCGAGGATTTCCTTCCATGCGCCGGCCACAACGGTTTGATAACCGGCAGCCCCTAACTCCCGGCTTAAAAAGGACCGGACATAAGGGTTCGGATCCGCAATCAAAATGGTCTGAGCATGTCCCATTGCCAATGATTTCCCTTTTGGTTTGAAAACACCCCATACTTGAGCAAGCATTATGCCAACGCACAGGTATATCAGCTATAACTATTTAAATTTAATTATAATAATTTTATTTTGGAAAGAAAAGCGGAAAAAACGGAGGGCTTTCCATGTCAATTTTTTTTACATGCTGTAAAAAAAGCGGTTGATGGGGGATTGGCGGTTTTATTCGTTATTTCTGACGGAGGTTTCAAACATCAGGTTATATTTTTCGATTTTGGATTGCAGGGTTGGCCGGGACAATCCCAAAATTCTGGCGGCGCGGCTCCGGTTGCCGTCATTGAGATTCAAGGCTTCGCTGATAATAATTCCGCCAAACCGGTCCATGAGCTCATGGAACAAATCCTTGCTGTCCTCCGTGGACAGAATCTCCCTCACCCTTTCCCTGACGGCTTTTTCAAGATTTTGCGGCTCGACGCCCGGTTTTTCAAGCGATCCGGATATGGCCTGGGACATGTCCGCCGGCCGGATGGGGTAACCGGAACTGAAAATCAGGGCTTTTTTAATGGCGTTCGCCAGTTCCCGGACATTGCCCGGCCAGGGATATTTTTGGACCAGGGCCTTGGCTTCTTCGGTGACGCCGGGATTATCGATGCCCAT
>DAIEHU010000135.1 GCA_027353395.1 Desulfobacteraceae bacterium | reverse complement strand
ACTTTTGGTGAAGTCGCAGCCTCTTCTCTGTTGGAAACCTCTGCGCCTCTGGCGAGCCTTCGCGGGCGGTTTCATCATTATAAGGGCATTCCACTCATGCCCACCCATGCGCCGGAATATCTGCTGGCAAATGAGGACGCCAAACGGGAAGTCTGGGAAGATATCAAACAGGTGATGGGCAGGCTGAAAAATTGATTGACAATGCCAATAAATATTGGTTTAAAAAAATATAATTCAATGAGTTATATTTTATGGCGGAGGCCGCTGGTCTCCGTTTTGTATTTTTGGAAAGCGATTTTACAAGAGGCCCAAAATGATGATCCATCCATCGGAACTGGCATTTGATATTGATGGCGTGTTCGCAGATACCATGTCGCTGTTTATTGATATCGCGCGTAAAAATTTCGGTATTACGGGTTTGAAGTATGAGGACATCACCGAATATGACCTCCTCGGACTGGTTGGCATGGATGAGCGGACTTATGTTGAAATCATCATGTGTATTCTTGAGGGCCGGTATTCCGGAACCTTAAACGCGCTGGAGGGTGCGGCGGAAGTTCTGAAGCGGGTGAACCTGCGTCATTGCCCCACACTGTTTGTGACCGCGCGGCCCGATGCGGATCTGGTCAGGGAATGGATTCTGGATAAGCTGTGTCTTCTGCCGGGTGATATTGAGGTGGTCGCCACCGGGTCTTTTGATGATAAGCAAAAGGTGCTGCGGCGGAATGGGATCAAGTATTTTGTTGAAGACCGGCTTGAAACCTGTTTTACATTAAATGATGCCGGAATTCACCCCATTGTATTTATGCAGCCGTGGAACCGGAAACCGCATCCGTTTTACGAAGTCGCAACCTGGCAGGAATTGGAGTCCCTGATTGTCTTTGATTAATCGTGTTTGAATGAACTATACGTCATTACAAGAATTGCTCGATACCTTTGTGGACTTTTTATCCACCGAGAAAGGCTATTCCATCAATACCTGCCGAGCCTATCAACATGACCTGGAGGATTTTATCGCTTTTTTTTTCACGAATCGGGCTTATGCCCTGACGTATTCGGAAGAGGATGGGGAAACAATTGACGCGCAGGATGCCACCGCCATCAGCGGTTTAATGATTCGAAGTTATCTCGGATTGTTACACAAACAGAAAATCAAAAAGTCATCAGTGGCCCGAAAGCTCTCATCCATCCGCTCTTTTATGAAATTCTTACAAAAACACGGTGTGATCACTGAAAATCCGGCGAATTCCGTTCTGACGCCCAAACAGGAAAAACCAATCCCCAATTATCTGACGGTGGACGATATGTTCCGGCTTCTGGATTCCATCAAAACAGACGATCTTCCGGGCAAGCGGAACCGGGCTTTGCTGGAAGCCATGTATTCCACCGGTATCCGGGTTTCCGAACTGGTGGGCCTCAATGTGTCGGATGTGGATTTTTCGGGCAAAGTCATCCGTGTGACCGGCAAAGGGAATGTGGAACGAATGGTTCCCATCGGGCAGAAGGCTTTGAATATATTAAAAGACTATCGTGACACCCTGCAAGCCGTAAAGGGGGTTGCGCATAATTCCACAGGGCCGCTATTTTTAAATAAAAACAATACCCGGATTACGGCGCGATCGGTTGCCCGGATACTTGAAAAATCCGCACTTGAAGCAGGACTGTCGGTGCCAGTGGCGCCCCATGATCTGAGGCATTCATTCGCCACGCATATGCTGGATGCGGGTCTTGATCTGCGGGTGGTTCAGGAAATGCTCGGGCATAAACAGCTTTCCACAACCCAGAAATATACCCATGTCAGCATTGACAGGCTGATGGCGGCATACGATTCGGCGCATCCGAGAAAGTGAGAAATATGACATTTCATGGAACCACCATCCTGGCGGTCCGGCATAACGGAAAAGTGGCGGTGGCCGGCGACGGGCAGGTGACTTTAAACGCATCCGTGGTGAAACATCACGCCCGGAAGGTCCGGCGTATTTACAAGGACACGATTGTGGTGGGGTTTGCGGGCGCAACCGCCGATGCTTTCACGCTGTCGGAAAAGCTGGAAGCTAAGCTGGAACGTTACAACGGCAGTTTGACGCGGGCAGCGGTGGAATTGGCCCGGGACTGGCGCACCGATAAATACCTCAGGCGACTGGAAGCCATGATGATTGCCGTGGACGCGACCCAGATGCTGCTGATTTCCGGGAATGGCGACGTGATTGAACCGGATGAAGGGGTTATCGCCATCGGTTCCGGAGGAATCGCCGCCCATGCTGCCGCGACGGCGCTGCTCCAGCATGCGGATGTGATCCCGTTGAATGCCCGGCAGATTGTTGAGCAGGCCATGAAAATTGCGGCAAACGTTTGTATTTACACCAATGATGTGATCAGTGTGGAAGAGTTCGGGTAAACATGTGGAAGACGGAAGATTGAAAGATGGAAGGTAAATGCTTAAATGAGTGATTTAACACCAGCGGAAATCGTCAGGGAACTGGATAAATATATCATCGGCCAGGACAAGGCCAAGCGTTCGGTGGCCATTGCCTTGCGGAACCGCTGGCGGCGGCGGAATGTGGATGCGGATCTCCGGGAGGAGATCTCTCCGAAAAATATTATTTTGATCGGCCCCACCGGCGTCGGTAAAACGGAAATCGCCCGGCGCCTGGCCCGATTGACGAATTCCCCGTTTATCAAGGTGGAGGCTTCAAAATTTACGGAAGTCGGGTATGTGGGCCGGGACGTGGAGTCCATGGTTCGGGATTTGCTGGCTTTAAGCATTAACATGATCAAGGCCCGGGAGCAGGAAAGCGTCCAGAATAAAGCGCGGGAGATTGCTGAAGAGCATATCCTGGATATTCTGCTGCCCGAACCCAAAGACCAGCCGGAGGCGGGCGCTGATGAATCAAGCGATGCGCCGTCTTCCTCTGCTGCCAATACCCGGGAAAAACTCCGCAACATGCTGCGGGGGGGAAAGCTGGACAACCGGTATGTGGATATGGATGCCCCGGAAAAATCCATGCCCATGGTGGAAATTTTTTCCAGCGCCGGGATGGAGGAAATGGGCATTAATTTTAAAGATATCCTCGGTAATATGATTCCCAAGGGCACTGGCAAAAAACGGAAAGTGAAAGTGGCCGAAGCCTTGGAAATTTTAACTCAGGAAGAGGCCCAGCGCCTCGTGGACATGGACCGGGTGATTGCCGAGGCCATTGAAAAAACAGAACAGTCCGGCATTATTTTCTTAGATGAAATCGATAAAATCACCGGAAAAGAAGGGGGCAGCGGCCCGGATATTTCGAGAGAAGGCGTTCAGCGGGATTTGCTGCCCATTGTCGAGGGCAGCACCGTGACGACCAAATATGGTCCCGTGAAAACCGATCATATCCTGTTTATCGCATCCGGCGCGTTTCATGTCAGCAAACCCTCAGACCTGATTCCCGAACTTCAGGGCCGGTTTCCCATTCGTGTCGCCTTAAATTCGCTGGGTAAAAGCGAGTTCGTGCGGATATTGATCGAGCCCCGGAACGCCCTGCTGCTGCAATATATCGCACTCTTGAGAACCGAGGGCGTCAATGTGGCTTTTGATGACGCGGCTATTGAGACCATCGCCCAGGTGGCTGAGGAAGTGAACAACCATACGGAAAACATCGGCGCGCGAAGGCTTCACACCCTGATGGAACATCTGCTTGAAGACATCCTGTTCGATGCGCCGGATATGAAAGAGAAAAATATGACCATTGACCGGGCCTATGTGGATGCCAAGTTTAGGGATATCAAGGAAGACGAGGACTTGAGCCGGTATATTTTATAAGGAATTCAGCATGACACCAAACGTTGCGGATATACTCATCGAAGCGCTGCCTTACATCCGGCGTTTTTCCGGCATGACCATTGTGGTGAAATACGGCGGTCACGCCATGGTGGATGAACAGTTGAAGACGGATTTCGCCAGTGATATCACGTTGATGAAATTTATCGGCATGAATCCGGTGGTGGTTCACGGAGGCGGCCCCCAGATCAACCGGGTGCTTGACCGCATGGGCATCACCTCTCAGTTCATCAACGGCATGCGCGTCACCGATGAAGAGACGCTTGATGTGGTGGAAATGGTGCTGGGCGGAAAAGTCAACAAGGGCATCGTGGCCCAGATCAACCGGCAGGGCGGGAAATCCGTGGGCCTCAGCGGCAAGGACGGCGAATTATTATTGGCTGAAAAACTGCACATGATGCATCAGCCCGATGCCGACAAGCCCCCGGAAATCATTGACACCGGCCTAGTGGGCACGGTGAGCCGGGTCAATCCCGCGATTATCCATACTTTGAGCGATAAAGGGTTTATCCCGGTGATTGCGCCGGTGGGCGTTGGTGCAAATGGGGAGACATACAATATCAACGCAGACCTGGTGGCTTCAAAAATTGCGGGCGCGCTCGCCGCAGGCCGCCTGATATTTTTAACGGATGTGGACGGGGTCATGGACGCGTCCAAAAATCTGATTTCCTCCATTGACGCGGCCAATATTAAAAAAATGGTGGATGATAAGATCATTTCCGGGGGAATGATTCCAAAAATTGAATATGCTCTCGATGCCTTAAATAATGGCGTGGGAAAAGTGCAGATCATCAATGGCACGAAGCGGCATTCCCTGCTGCTGGAGCTTTTTACGGACAAAGGAATAGGAACGGAAGTAACGGTATGAAAAATCAATTGATAGCGCGGGCGGACAGTGTTCTGGCGGCGACATACAAACGGTTTCCCCTGGTGATTGAGCGGGGGCAGGGGTGTACCTTGTGGGACACGGACGGGCGCGCATATACGGATTTTGTGGCCGGCATCGCGGTCTGCAATCTCGGTCATGCGTGTCCAGAGGTGGCGAAAGCCCTTTGCGATCAGGCGGAGCGGTTGTTTCATGTGTCCAATCTTTATTATACCCTTCCGCAGATCGAACTGGCCGCGTGGCTGGTGGACAATAGTTTTGCGGACCGGGTATTTTTTTGCAACAGCGGGGCTGAAGCCAATGAGGCGGCCATCAAGCTGGCCCGGAAAAATTTTCATGATAAGGGACAGCCGGACCGATATAAAATTATTTCCATGGAAAAATCCTTTCATGGCCGGACATTCGGCACCCTGTCCGCCACCGGGCAGCAGAAAATCCGGGAAGGCTATGCGCCAGTGCTTAGCGGGTTCGAGTTTGTGCCGTTTAATGACATCATTGCCCTGAAACGCCGTATGGGAGATGATATTTGCGCGGTGATGCTCGAACCGATCCAGGGAGAAGGCGGGGTGGTCTGCCCGGATGCCGCCTATCTTGCCGCTGTCCGGCAACTGTGCGACGATGCCGGAGCGTTGTTGATCTTTGATGAAGTGCAGACCGGCATGGGTAGGACCGGGCGAATGTTTGCCTATGAACATTCCGGCGTTGCCCCGGATATCATGACCCTGGCCAAGGCTTTGGGAAACGGACTCCCCATCGGTGCCATGCTCGCAAAAGAAAACGTTATGGCCGCTTTTGTGCCCGGCGCCCACGCGTCCACATTCGGCGGCACGCCGGTCATTACTGCGGCAGCCCTTGAGGTCGTCCGCGTCATGGAGAGGGATCGTATTCCGGAACGATGCCGAAAGGTTGGAGAATATTTTAAAAGCCGGTTGCAGGCATTAATGGATCGCCATGAAATCATTGAGGATGTCCGGGGCTTGGGGCTGCTGGTGGGCCTTAAACTAAAGACGCCGGGTGCGTCCATTGTGGCGGAATGCATGAAACGGGGATTTCTGATTAATTGCACCCAGGAAAATATCCTGCGTTTTATCCCGCCGCTGATCATCACCCATCAGGAAATCGACGCGCTGATCAATTGTCTGGACGATATTTTCAGCGAGATGCGGATCTGATAAAAAAGGGGAAAGTAATATTGAAAAAAGATATTCTGTCATTGGCGGATCTCGAGTTGTCCGATTTTACCAGGTTATTCAACAGGGCTGCGGAACTGAAAGCACGGCATAAGAAAGGCATCCCGGACCGGACGCTTACCGGAAAATCCTTGGGGCTTATTTTTGATAAACCGTCCACCCGCACACGGATTTCTTTTGAGGCCGCCGCCATTCAACTGGGGGCGGCGCCGATTTTCATCCATTCCGGGGACACCCAGATGGCCCGGAATGAACCCATCGAAGATACCGCCCGTGTGTTGTCCAGGTATCTGGACGGGGTTGCGTTCCGGACGTTTTCCCAAGAGACGATTGAACAGTTTGCCGCAGCCGCCGACATTCCGGTGATCAATGCGCTGACGGATCAATTCCATCCCTGTCAGGTTTTAAGCGATCTCTTGACCGTTATTGAGAAAAAAGGTTCTCTGGATGGCCTGACGATCAGTTGGATCGGGGATGGCAACAACATGGCCCATTCATGGGTCAATGCGGCGGCGGTCTTGGGCTTTGCCCTGAATCTGGCCTGCCCCAAAGCGTATTGTCCGGATAAGGATTTCATGCGCCAGGCCAGGAAAAAAAATAAACGCATTATGTTGACCACCAGCCCGATCGACGCTGCTCAAGGCGCGGATGTGATTAATACGGATGTCTGGGCCAGCATGGGACAGGAGCATCAACAGCAGGAACGGCGGATGGCTTTCGCTCCCTATCAGGTCAATGCCCTGCTTCTGGAAGTCGCCGCAAAGGACGCCATTGTCATGCATTGTCTGCCTGCCCACAGGGGAGAGGAAATCACCGGGGAAGTGCTCGACGGTCCCCAGTCCGTGGTGTGGGATCAGGCGGAAAATAAACTGCATATGCACAAGGCGATTCTGGATGTACTGATGAAAAAATAAGGTTAAAAGGAGATTTTCAATGAAGAAACAGGTGAAAAAGGTGGTCCTGGCCTATTCCGGCGGACTGGATACCTCCGTTATATTAAAGTGGCTGATTGAAACTTACGGCTGTGAAGTGGTGGCGTTTTCGGCGGATATCGGCCAGGAGGAAGAACTCCATCATATTGACGCAAAAGCAAGAAGCACCGGAGCCGTGAATGTTTATGTGGATGATCTGAAGGAAGAATTTGTAAAGGACTATGTGTTTCCGGCATTCCGGGCCAACGCGGTTTACGAAGGGCAGTATCTGCTGGGGACATCTCTGGCCAGACCCCTGATCGCCAAACGCCAGATGGAAATCGCCGCTATCGAAGCCGCGGATGCGGTCAGCCACGGCGCCACCGGAAAAGGCA
>DAIEHU010000134.1 GCA_027353395.1 Desulfobacteraceae bacterium | reverse complement strand
GAATCTGGAGTTGTTGTATCTGGTCCCGCTGTATTTTCATAATGATATCCTGCCAAAATTCATTCATTTTTCTTTTGCACTGACCACGGCATGGATGATTTACACATATCTGGCCCGCCGGATCAATACCGAGCATGCGCTGCTGGGCAGCCTGTTTTTTCTTTCCATTCCCATCATTGTGTGCCAGTCAACCATTGTGTATGTGGACTTGGGGCTGATCTGTTTTTTGTTTGCCGCGCTGATATACCTGTTCAAATGGATTGAAAATGATTTTAAGATAAAATCTCTAATCATCAGCGCCGTGTTTTGCGGTCTGGCTCTGGGCACAAAATATAACGGCCTGATTGGCCTGTTTTTGCTGAGTCTTTTTGTGCCGTTTGTTTATGCAAGACATCATGCGGGCGAGCCTTCCCATGCCGGGAAAGCCATAGGATACTCGGCAATATATGTGCTGGTTGCATTGATTCTTTTTTCACCGTGGATGATCCGGAATCTGATCTGGACCGGCAATCCGCTCTATCCCCTGTATCAAAACGCATTCAAACCTGATATGACGTCCGCCATGACGGATATGATGGATGAGCCTGAAAAACAGATGACGCACATGAATCAATTTCAGATTCGCCGGGTTCTGTACGGGGAATCGGGCTTTGAAATCGCCCTCATTCCCTTGCGGGTGTTTTTCCAGGGCAGGGATAACGATCCCAAATATTTTGATGGCAGGAGCAACCCGTTTTTACTGTTTTTGCCGATCTTCGCATTTTTTGGAATCCGGTCTGATCCCCGGCAGGTCCGGACGGAAAAGTTTCTGATGCTGGGATTTTCCGTATTGTTTTTATTATTCGCCTGTCTGCAAGCTGTTATCCGCATTCGTTATTTCGCGCCTATTTTTCCGCCTCTGGTGGTTCTGTCCATGTTTGGGCTACACCATATTCAAGAAAATCTTGCGGGCCGGAATAAGCGAATATGCGATTTTGTGAGACGAGCCGCGGTTTTTGGCATTGTTGTTGTCATGCTGGGTATTAATGCCAAATACATCATTGAACGATTCCATTATGTGCAACCGCTGGGCTATCTGACCGGGAAGGTCAGCCGGGATGAATATATCCAGAAATTCCGGCCTGAATATGCATCCATGCAATACGCCAACCAGCATTTGACCCGGACAGACAAGATTTTAGGCGTCTATATCGGCAATCGTGGATATTATTCGGATATTGATATGGTTTTCAGCTTGAAACTGCTGCAAAACCTGGCGGCCAGCGCCAAAACCCCGAAAGATATTGCCGATGGCCTGAGAGAACGCGGCATCACGTATTTACTGGTGAATTATGAATTGTTTAATTTCTGGGCGAAAGATTATAGCTTGCATGAAAAGCAGATGCTCAAAGATTTTTTTGAAAATTTGACAGTTACGGAATTCTCTAAAGACAGGAATGGGTTGCTGCGGGTGAAGGCATGATGAGGAAGATGAAACAGGCCAATTTGATGGAATCAACGATAACCCCCGGTTCTGAAAAACAGATTGACGTCATTCGCTCTGTTGCTATATTCGCATGACTGGACTGTTTAATTCGATAAACGGGCCAGAAAGGTGTATGAATAGCCTCCAATTTTTGAGACTCTGAAATCCAACTATCAGGAAATCAGCATGTATAAAGGTAAAAAAATCCTTGTTGTCATTCCCGCCCACAACGAGGGAACCCAGATCCGGCGGGTGATCGAAACCATGCCGGATTTTGTGGACCAGATTATTATCGTGGATGACAAAAGCACGGATAACACCGTCGAAATGATCAAAGTCTGTCAAAAAACGCGATCTGGGATCACCCTCATTGAACACGCAGTCAACAAAGGAGCGGGAGGGGCGATGGTGACGGCCTATAATTTCGCCAAAACCCTTGATGTTGAAGTTACGGTGCGGATGGACGGGGATGGGCAGATGAGCCCGGATGATCTGCCGAATCTGCTGGATCCGGTAGTGGAAGACCGGGCCGATTATGCCAAGGGGAATCGGTTGTTTACCGGGGAGGCCTATCAAAAAATTCCTAAAATCCGGTATTTCGGCAATGCGTTTTTGTCCCTGTTCACGAAAATAGCCTCCGGTTACTGGCATGTGGCCGACTCCCAGTCGGGATACACGGCCATTAATAAAAAGGCACTCCATCTCATTGACTGGGATCAACTGTATACCTGGTATGGGCATCCCAATGATATTCTGGTGCGCCTCAATGTCCATAACCTCAGAGTCAAGGACGTGCCAGTGGCGCCGGTGTACAATGTCGGCGAAAAATCAGGAATGAGCATCAAAAAAGCGATATTTAAAATCGGCTGGCTGCTGGTCAAAATGTTCTTCTGGCGCATGAAGGAAAAATATATTATCCGGGATTTTCATCCCTTGGTGTTTTTTTATGCCCTTGGCGGATTCTTTTCCGTCATTGCGGTCTTGTTGTCGATCCGGCTTTTCGTCTTTTGGGGCATAACCGGTCATATCCCATCCATCAATGCCTTGGCTGCCATGTTTTCTTTTATCTCCGCCAGCCAGTTCACCCTGTTCGCCATGTGGTTTGACATGGAGGCGAATAAGGAGTTGAAATAACGAAGGGTTAGTTTGATTGATATTTTTCGTTCAGGCGCGATTTAAAGGGGATGCGCGATGCAAAAAATAAACAAATCGGCCGGCATGGTACTGTTGCTCTGTCTTGCGCTAGTGCCGTCAGCGATGGCTTATGATCAAGACGAGCCTCAGTCTCAGCGGCCGGTATTGGTGGGACGAATATCTTACGTCACCGGACAGCTGTTAAGATATGTGCCGGAAGAGAAAGACTGGGTGGCCACGGTTAAGGATTCTCCATTTGGCTTAAATGACGCCTTATATTCAGGTAATGACAGCAAAGCGGAAATTATTATGCCCAACGGCACCTGGATGCGCATCTGGAATAATTCCCAAATTCAGCTCATTGCCGCCGAAGACGACTTCACCGAAGCCGACGTTGCCTCGGGAGTCGCCCGCTTTTACAACAAGAGCACGGATGCCGTGATTAAAGCGACGACTCCTTTCGGGTATGTTCTGGCGCCGGCGGAAACCAGTTTTGATCTTTACGTGGGAGACGATTCTCTGGAAGTGATAGCGATGGATGGAAGCGTTGATTTTATTCCTGCGAGCGGGGATGCAAAATATAAAGTTTCCGCGGGCGGCTCGTCTCTTCTGGCAGACAGCCAACAGGTCTCATCGGGCGATGGAATTGTTGATCGCAACTGGGATGCGTTCAATACCGAGAGGGAGCTTATCTGGGGAAGACGGCTGCACGCCAGAAGCGATTCAGTAACCTATCTGCCCGAAAGTCTTCACGATGAAGCATATGCCTTGGATGAAAACGGGCAATGGGAAAGCGTTTATTATGAAGGCGAATACCGGAGATTCTGGAGACCGGTGCGCGCCGGTTATGGGTGGGCGCCGTTTACCCGCGGCCATTGGACGGTTTGGTACGAGGACAATTGCTGGATTCCCGATGAAGAGTTCGGTTATGTCACCCACCATTACGGCAACTGGATTTACGTGGGTGATTATTGGTACTGGGCGCCGCCCTTGGCGCGCGTGGACGTAGCGGTTGCGCCGGACCTTTTTATTGGATTCGGATGGTATCCGGGAAGGGTGTCATGGATTTATTCTGGCGCATATGTGGGTTGGGTTCCGCTGGCTCCTTCTGAACGTTACTACAGCCATCGCTATTGGGGCCCGCGGTCTTATCCGGTCGCCCATGCCGATGTGAGAAATTTCAGGATCAACCGATATAGTTATTATAACCACGCCGTCATCGTTAAACAGATGAATTTATATGGAGTCGCCGATTACAATTCAGTGAGGGTAAGGAATATCAACAATATCAATAATTTCCGGGCAGCGCCTGTTGTCAATAACACGGTCATCAATAATTACAACAATATTACCAATAAATACAACTATACCAATACGCCTTTGACTCGAAAGCCTCATGAATCCGTAACGCAAAGAATCCGTTACAACGAGCGGGCCGCAAGACAATCCGCTAATTTAACCGGCAAAAGCGTTCGACAGGAAGCGATGCGTATCAAATCGGCTTCACCAGATCAGCACGTGAAGGTGGAAAATCCGATGGTAAGCAACAAACTCGTGGCGCCGGATGCCGTCAGAAGACAAAAATCCGAGATGAACTTCCCGCAAAAAGAAATTAAACGCGAAAGGGCGATAAATCAGGCCCCGGTCCAGCTGGGTCAACCCGCACCGGATGACGGAGCAGGACATCCTCAGCCGCAAATGCAGAAAAGGCATGAGGTTCAGCCTCCGTTCATAAAAAGGCAGCCGCCTTCTTCAAGGCAGTATGGGAACGAACCTCAGCCGCCGATGCAGGAGCGGCCGGAAGTTCAGCCGCCCTCTGTGAAGAAGTGGTCTCCGGAGCCGTCGATACAGCACTATCCGCAGGCGCGGCAACCTTTTTCAAGGCAATACCGGAAAGCGCCCCAATCGCCTGCGCTGAAGACACGTGAGCTTCAACCGCCGTCCGTAATGGAATATGCCCCGGAAACGTTGCCGCAGCGTTATCCTCAGAAGGAGCAGCCTTTTTCACAACAGCGTCGTAAAGAACCGCAACAGCCTTCTGTCCAGCCGCAACCGAATGAACCGCAGGCGCCGATGCCGCGACCTTTGCCGATGCAGCATCCTTCACAGCAGCGTCAGCAGTTCCCGCGGGCGCCAGTGGGGCAGCGTCAGCAACTAGAACAACCACCTTTTGTGCAAAAATATCCACAGGCAGAGCAGCCATCGGTGCAGCCACATCCGCTGGCAAAACAGCCGGTTGTCCATCAACAACCGCAGGAGCAGCCTCAACAGCAGAATCAGCAACCCACTCCGAAAAAGAGGAGCAAAAACAAACCCGGGGAGAAACCAGGGCCAGAATACCAAGAAAGATAGGAATCACAGTCCATCGACCAGACCCAACGCGGCGGGTTGACTGGAAAGTAAGGGTACAAAATGAAACCATTTGAAAAATGCCTTGTGTGCGGGGGCGATATTGAAAATAAACGGGTCGAGAAAATTCTTAGAGGCGGCGGCCATACCGTTGCCCTGAAAGTTTGGGCGGAAGTATGCCTGCACTGCGGGGAGCGGTTATATTCTGAAGAAGTGGTCAAGCCATTTGAAAAAATCAGAGACAAACTGAGAAAACAGGAGTTTACCCATTTTACAGGCATTGGCCAGTCTTTCACCGTCAAAGACTGGCCAGACAAAGCCATCCAGACGAGCGCTTAATCCTTTCTCCTGGTTTATTTTTCCGTTTTTTCGAACACAATGGCGGTGCGGGTTGGCAGGTAAAGGCTTAACTGGTGATCCATTAATCCTGTTTTTTCAGGGGGCAGGGTGAAATGGGTCTGTTTTTTTTTCAGCCGCTGGTGCCCGCCGTAGGCGGCGTCATCGGAATTGAAAATCATCCGGTATTTTCCAGGCGGCGCGGGGATAGGGTAATCGGTATGAGAGGATTCCGGGTGGAAATTAAAGACAAACACCAGGTCCTTGCGCATAAAGGCGATGATTTTATCCTCCTGATGTTCGTAGAGAAAATGGGCTTCCGAGGCTCTCGTCAAATTCTTGTTTGGCGCAAACAGGCGGCGGGCTTTGGCCAGATGAATCATGTCCCGGTCAAATCGCGCCAGATGATGAAACTTTAAATCCTTCGCATCGGCCAGATGCCATTGCCGGCGGGCGAATTGATAACTCCATTCGTTTCCTTCTCTTGGAAAATCAATCCATTCCGGATGGCCGAATTCATTGCCCATGAAATTTAAATACCCGCCGTCCGCGGTGGCGAGGGTGATCAGGCGGATGAGTTTGTGCAGGGCCATGCCCCGGTCCACCTGGATGCTGGTGTCATGGATGTTCATGTGCCGGTAGATGTCAGCGCCCATCAGCCTGAAAACCAGGGTCTGATCCCCCACCAGGGCCTGGTCGTGCGATTCCGCATAGCTGATGGCTTTTTCATCCCGCCGACGGTTGTTCAGCTCAAACCATAATTTTCCCATGGGCCAGTGCTGGTCCGGAATTTCTTTGACCAGTTTGATCCAGAAATCCGGAATCCCCATGGCGAATCGGTAATCCCATCCAAACCCCCCGTCCTGCTGCGGACAGGCCAGCCCCGGCATGCCGCTGATGTCTTCCGCAACCACAAACGCGTCCGGGCGGACCGCATGAATCACCTGACCGGCCAGGGCAAGATAGACTAGTGCGTCTTCGTCCACATTACCGCTAAAATAGTCGTCATAGGAGACAAAGGCTTTTTCAAGGCCGTGATCCAGATAGAGCATGCTGGTGATGCCGTCAAAACGGAAACCGTCCACATGAAATTCGTCCAGCCAGAAACGGCAATTGGACAGCAGGAAATGCAGCACTTCAATCTTGCCGTAATCAAAGCACCGGGAATCCCAGGCGCGGTGGTCGCCCCGGCCGCCTTCATGGAAATACTGGTAGAGCGTGCCGTCGAACCGGCTTAAACCCTCGGTTTCATTCTTGACCGCATGGGAATGAATGATGTCCATGATCACCCGCAAGCCGGAAGCGTGGGCCCCATCAATGAGCGATTTCAGTTCTTCCGGAGTGCCGAACCGGGAGGATGCGGCGAAAAAACTGGATACATGGTATCCGAAAGAGGCGTAATAGGGGTGTTCGGCAATGGCCATGAGCTGGAGAGTGTTGTAACCGGCCCGGACGATTCGCGGCAGGACGCTTTGTTCAAATTCCCTGTAGGTGCCGATGCCTTCATATTCCTGGGCCATTCCGATATGGGCCTCATAGATGAACAGGCCGTCGGGGTTCGGCGCGGGCGTTCCGTTTTTCCAGAGATAAGGGGCATCCGGACGCCATACCTGGGCGTTAAAAATCAGGGTATGGGGATCCTGGACCACCCGCCGCGCATAGGCGGGAATCCGGTCGCCGGACCCGCCGGGCCAGTAAATCCGGAGCCGGTATAAATGCTGATGTTTAAAAGCCCCGGCCGGCAGGCGCAATTCCCAGACGCCGCCTGGCCCCGCCTGCTCAAGTTTGTATTTTGCGGTTTCCCGCCATCCGGTCATGTCGCCGATGATATAAATGGCGTCGGCATTTGGCGCCCATTCCCTGAAAACCCATCCGCTTTCGTCAAGGTGCAGGCCGAAAAATTCATGTCCTGCCGCAAAATCCGCCAGCGGTATTTTGCCTTGGGTCAACCGGCGTTCGGTATCCATGATTTTCTGGAGCCGCCGCCTAATGGTGTTTTGATATGGCTTT
>DAIEHU010000133.1 GCA_027353395.1 Desulfobacteraceae bacterium | reverse complement strand
GCTGATGGCCTTGCCCCGGATGTCGCGCAATGCTGAAGACGGCAATGTCATCATATTCTGACCGCCAAACCATATCTCACCGGATTCGATTTTTCCCGGCGGGCATGGAATCAGGCGGGGAATGCTCAAGGCAGTGACGGATTTACCGCACCCGGACTCCCCCACCAGCCCCACGGTTTCTCCGGTTTGTACGTCAAAGGATATTCTGTCAGCGGCGGTAAACTTGCCGTCATCAACGGAAAAGCTGACGGTCAGATCCCGGACGGAGAGCAACAAAGGCTTTTGTTCATCGCAATTATGACTGGCGCTTGTCCGCATGGAATATTATTGAAACCTCTGATACTGTTTTGGATCATACGCATTCCTGATCCCTTCCCCGACAAACACCCCCAGCAGCATGACTCCGAAAAGCGCCAGGGATGGGTACAGAATCAGCCACCAGGCCCACCGGTATTGCTGGGCCTGAAACAACAGTTCTCCCCAGCTCGGCGTGGGCGGTGGAAGTCCGAATCCGAGATAATCCAGGGCCGCCAGAGATCCGATAGCCCCCACCAGTGAAAAGGGAAAAAACGTGATAACCGGCACCAGGGCATTGGGCAAAATATGCCGGTAAATAATCCTGGCGGATGGAACCCCCATGCACCGGGCCGCCTCAACAAAGGGCTGTTTCCTTAAATTCAGAAATTCCGCCCGGATATAATAAGAGATGCCCACCCAGTTAAAAATGCCGTAACAAAATAAAAGCAGAGAAAAACTCCGGCCATAAATGGATCCCATCAGAATCATAACATACAAAAACGGCAGCGCACTCCAGATTTCAATCAACCGCTGGGCGGTGATATCCAGCTTTCCCGCATAAAAACCCTGAACCGCTCCGGCCATCACGCCGATCAGCATGGAACAAGCCACCAGCATCAGCCCGAACGTTAATGATATCCGGAAACCATAGAGAATGCGTGCCAGCACATCCCTGCCTGCGCCGTCGATGCCCAGCGGATGTCCCTTTACCGGCGGATAAGGGAACCGCACCTCTTCTTTCATAAATGAGGCCGCGTATTGACGTCCCCGGATGGAGACGCGATAATCATCCACCGGGTGATCAAAACGGGCGGCAATCAAGGTCGAAAGATACCGGGCCTGATCTTCCGGGATTTGATTCCAAAGGGTTGTTTCTGTTGCATCCGGTTGCAGAGACCGGTGAAAGACGATAGCGGTCTTTCCTTGGCCGGGGCCAGCAACCTCCCGGAAAGTTAGCCGGATGGTTTCCGGCGCCTGGCTCCGCTTTCGAAAAGTGGAAAGGGACACTATCACCTTTTTATGTGAGCGGGTCTCCATCACAAATTCCGAATACGGCGCGTCCTGATTGGAAAACCGCCTGTCAATGGCTTTACGCAGGCCATCCTGCAGCGGCAAAAACGCATGAAGATTTTTGCCGTTTACATCACAGGTGCCATTGGCGGCCATAAATTCAGGATACCGGGAACGCTCAATGGTCAAATCCGGGCGTATGTTCATCTCTCCGATGCCTGGCTCGGGTGTCAGGATAAGCGTCACCGCATCGGGTACAGGAATGGTTTTCGGATCCATGCTTTCAAAAGGGCCATAGGGAAACGGGGGGAAGAACATGTAATTTTTACCGGAAGCCTGAAACGCGCCGGACATCATTAACGTTTTATAGTCCGGACGTGTCTTTCTGCCACTGCCGGTGAACACATCTTCAGAATAATAGACCGCCACCGGAAAATAAAACCGGCCGTCATAGCGGACAAGGAGCGGCACATTATTGCAGATCAGTTCCGCCATCAGGCTGAGTCCATATAAAACCCCGATGATCCATAGAGACATATAAGCACGGCGCATGGATTTAAACCGTGCAAACCGCTTCCGGGCCACCGGATTTTTCAGGATGCGCATCGGCATTTCGGCAATAACAGGTAACGGTGGATGAGTCGGTTAGGATTTCTGAAAATTGATTCTCGGATCAATAAGCACATATAAAAAATCGGAAAAAATATTGCCCAAGAGTCCCAAGATTGATGTCAGCGACAGAATGCCCATAAATACGGGATAATCCCGGCCCACGATGGCCTCAAGACTCAGCCGGCCCATACCGGGAATTTCAAACACCTGTTCGATAATGACGGAGCCGGCGAACATGACGGTGAGGATGCCGCTCATGCCGGTGGCGATGGGAATCAGGGCATTCCGGAATGCGTGCCCCCAGACCGCCCTGGAAAAACTCCCGCCTTTGGCCATCACCGTCCGGATATAGTCCCTGCTGATTTGCTCGATGAGCGAATTTTTCATCAATAGCGTGAGTATGGCGAAATTCCCGATCACATAGCACAAGACCGGCAAAAACATATGCATAAAAATATCCTTGATTTTTTCCAGGCCGGCCATGGCGTGAAAACCTTCGGAATAAAAGCCTGAGATGGGGAATATATCCAACATGCCTTCAACCGTCCCGCAAAACAGCATTTTCAGGACCATGCCAAAGGCAAAGGCCGGTATCGCATATCCCACAAAAACCACCACGCTGGAAGCCACATCAAACAGGCTGTTATGTCGTAGCGCCTTGAAAATTCCCAGCGGAATGCAGACCAGATAGGAGAGCAAAAATCCGGTCAGGCCAAAAATAAGCGACACGTTGAACCTTTCCTTGATTAACTGCCATGCGGTTTTATTGGGAAATTTATAGGAGGGCATCTTCATCCCGATCCGGTCTTTAACCAGCCATTGCCAGTATCTCGCGTAAACCGGCCGGTCAAATCCGTAATAGGCTTCAATTTCCTTGCGCTGTTTCTCGCTGATGGTCTGCATGGCCGGGCCGCCGCCTCTGGCATCGCCTTCACCGAGCCCCTTCATTTGCATGATGGTCTGTTCGACCGGGCCGCCAGGGACGAATTGAATCAGAACAAAACACAAAATGGTAATTCCGATAAACGTCGGAATTACCAGCAGCAGCCGCTTGAGAAAATAATCCAGGCGCTCCATAAGCCCTCATTCAGAAATGGTTTCTTCAACCCGAAAGAATTTGTAGCACAATGCTGACTGATTTTTAATTATATGAGAAGATCTGTCTTATCAAGCATGAATTCGGATAAGAGCGCAGTTTATGCGGATCCGAAGCCGCCGGGATGGACCTTGCGCCTTGCGAAAACGGTGCTCCTCGTTCTCACCCTAAAATGGCCGCAATCGTCCCACGCAACGATAAACGATGATTCTTTTTATTGACAAGCGCCCGATTTTATCGGAAAAATGAAAAGCTACCCAACCTTAACCGGACCTGGCGTACCCCGTATCATGCCGAACCCGACCCACATACATAACCCGGAACCTCCCCTGATCCTGGATATTGCCAGTATAACGGCGGATTTGGCGGAGGAAGACGCTCTGCTGGATTTAGACAGCATTTCTTTTCCATCCGCCAAAAAACGTGCCCCTGCCCGCCTGTTCACCATCAAGGACAAAGCTCCGGATTTGCAATTGATAGCGCGATGCGGGTTCCCGTTGATGCTTGCCCTCTACTTCGCTATCAACCTGAAACCGCCGCTTTTGACGCCCCTTCCCGTTGTTATCGTCTTGTGCGCCCTGTTTCTTGCCTACCATATGTATTCGTACCGCCGGAATAAACAACATGGCTTTTCAAGCAGCAGTATTGGTTTCGCCAATCAGGTGGACATCGCCGCCGCACTTCTGGCATGGCTGATTGACCCGGCTGATCCATCGCCCATGATAATGCTGGTGGTGATAGCCGTTATTGGAAACGGGATGCGGCATGGATTCGCGTCGTTTCGCGCCCTGCTGCAAATCGCGGCGGTGGCCGCTCCCCTGGTATATCTCCTTCGCATACAGATGATTGGATTTGAACCGCTTTCTCTTATTTTTTTGACTCTGTGCGCCTTTCTCATCTTTTACACGTATGTTTTGAGCAGACAAAATGACAGAATCCGGCAAGAGAATGAAAATCGGGCCACCCGGCTTGAACTCGACAATTATAAATTAAAACAACTAGGGATGGCGCTGCAAACAAGCGAGATCAGGTACAGAAATATTTTTGACAACAGCACGGCCGCCATGGTCTTGCTGGAAAACGACATGCGGATTTCACTTGTGAATGCCAGTTTTGAAAAACTGACGCAATATTCCAGAAATGAATTATATGCCGGAAAACGGCTGTCGGATATTATTTACCGGGATGACCTGGAACGTATCAAGCGGTTTCACGCCCGGAGAAAGAAAATGGGCGGCACCACCCCCACTGAATATGAATGCAAACTGGTGGATAGATTTAATAATATTAAACACGTCATCATCCGTTTCAATATTACCCACTGGCATGAACGGCTCATGGCCACCATTGAAGATGTAACGGTCCAGAAAAGATCAAGGGCGGCGCTTCTGAAATCCGGTAAAAAGCTGCGCGAAACATTCGCTCTCCTGTCACAAAGCGAAAAGGGATATCGGAACCTGTTTGAAAATACCGGCACCGCCACCATCCTGGTGGAAAAAAACATGCGTATTTCAATGGTGAACACGCAATTCACCGAAATGACCAAGTATGAGAAGAACGAAATTATCGGGAAAAAACGCTTAAGTGAATTTATCGAGCGTAAAAATTTATTCCGAATCCGCCGATTTCAAATTAAACAAAAAAAGAAAGGGTTGCCGCTGCCCACAGAATATGAATGCCTGATGATCGACAAGGCAAAAAACATGAAATACGTTGTTATGAAAACCTATACCCCGCCGGATCAGAATACCAGCATTGTATCTTTCTTTGATATCACCCAGCGGAAAAAGGATGAAGCCGCGCTTCAGCAAGCCCATGAACGGCTAAGGCTGATATCCACCACGGACGAATTGACTCAGGTGGCCAACCGCCGGCAATTTAATGAACGGCTGGCTGGTGAGTGGAACCGCCTCAAACGGGAAGGATTGCCCTTGTCACTCGTCATGTGCGATTTTGACTGTTTTAAATCATACAATGACGCCTATGGCCACCAGAGCGGCGACCAGTGTCTCAGCGCCATCGCCAATATTTTGAAAACAATATTCAAACGATCGGCAGATGTGGTGGCCAGGTATGGGGGGGAAGAATTCACCGTTATCATGCCCAATACGGACCTGCAAGGTGCGCTTGAACTGGCTGAATCAGCGCGCGCAGCCGTTGAAGCGCTTAAAATTCCAAGCAAGGCGTCTGTTGTATCACCCTATGTCACGCTGAGCCTGGGTGTCTCCGCCCTGATTCCTTCACACCTGCTGACCCCCGATGCGATTATCAGGGATGCCGACAACGCCCTGTATGAGGCCAAACGGCTGGGGCGCAACCGATGTATTTCAGGGACATGCTGCCAGGAGATGCCTCTGGCGAATCCATAGCACATAAAAAAAGGGAACATGGCGCAGGCCATGATCCCTTTTTTTATATAATAAAAACCGCAATAAATTTTAACGTTTGGAAAACTGGAACCTCGCCCTGGCCCCTTTTTGACCGTATTTTTTGCGTTCTTTCTTCCGGGGATCCCGCTTTATGAATCCAGCCCGCTTCAGCACATGCCGGAATTCCGGATTGAATTGAAAAAGCGCCTGGGTAATACCATGCCTGACAGCCCCTGCCTGCCCAACCGTGCCGCCGCCTTTAACATTGACTGTAATATCAAACGCACCCACCGTATTGGTCAATTCAAATGGCTGCGCTGTAATCTGTTTTGCAGCGTCCACCCTGAAATATTCATCCATCGGTTTATTGTTGATAATAATAACGCCCGTACCGGGTTTCAGCCATGTTCTGGCAATCGCGGTTTTCCGTTTGCCGGTTGCATAATATGTCGTTTCTTGTCCCATTATAAACGCCTTGCTCCAATCCGTTAATTAATAAATTGCTTTTTACGCTTGCGCCTTCACATCAAGCGGCTTCGGTTGCTGGGCTTCGTGTGGATGCGCGCCGCCGGCATATACCTTCAACTTTTTAAACATGGACCGTCCCAGCGTATTTTTCGGCAGCATGCCTTTGACCGCAAACCGGATCAGGTCTTCAGGCCGCTTTTCCATCAATTTGCCAGCGGTGATTTCTTTCAACCCGCCGATATAGCCACTGTATCTGTAATAAATCTTCTGCTGATGTTTCCGACCGGTCAGTACGACTTTATCCGCATTGACGACAACCACAAAATCACCGCAATCCACATGCGGTGTAAACAATGGATTGTGTTTGCCTCGCAGTCTCGCCGCGATCATGCTGGCAAGCCGCCCGAGAACCATCCCTTCAGCGTCGACAACCAGCCATTTCTTGTCAATATCACTCTTTTTGGCACTATATGTGTATTTTTTCACCGTCTGTCACTCCCATCAAAAAAATTAATTTATGATTACTATGGAGAAATCATTTTATTGTCAAGAAAAAACTGTGATATTTTTTAAGCTGGAAAATGCATTTATGGCTGCATCCGGCGCAAGCCGAGATGAAGATAAGCCGTATCCGAGGCCTTTCTGCCAGTGGATGTTCTCATGATCAACCCGGTTTTCAGTAAAAATGGCTCCACCACATCCACAAGGGTATCTGTCTCTTCCTGAAGCGTCGCGGCCAGTGCTTCGATACCCACGGGCCCACCGTTATAATAATTGATAATGGTCTCTATATACCGCCGATCCAGAGGGGTAAGCCCGGCATCATCCACCCCTTCCAGCCGTAACGCCAGCTCCACGGTGGTCCGGGTGATATTGCCGTCCGCACGCACCTGGGTATAGTCACGGACCCGCTTGAGCAGCCGGTTAATGATCCTGGGGGTGCCTCGTGACCGTTTGGCCAACTCAAGCGCCCCTTCAGGCGTGATGGCCAGATGCAGCAAGGCCGCCGACCGGTGAACAATTTTTTCAAGGTCTTCAATCGTATAAAAATCCAGACTGCGAAAAAGGCCGAACCTGTCCCGCAATGGCGCAGACAGCAGCCCCACCCGGGTGGTGGCACCCACCAGCGTAAAAGGCTTCAACTGGAACCTGTGACTGCGCGCATTAACGCCTTTGTCAAAAATAAAATCAATGGAAAAATCTTCCATTGCCGGATACAATAATTCTTCAACAGCCCTGGGTGTCCGGTGAATTTCATCGATAAACAGCACGTCCCCGGTTTCCAGATGGGTCAGCATGCCGATGAGATCCCCCCCCTTTTCAAGAGCCGGTCCGGAGGTGAGGACGAGTTTGGTTCCCATCTCGTTGGCGATAATGTGGGAAAGTGTTGTTTTCCCGAGTCCTGGGGGGCCATGCAGCAGCACATGGTCAAGCGCCTCCCCTCTCTGCTTCGCCGCCTTAATGGCGATTTCCAGGGTTTC
>DAIEHU010000132.1 GCA_027353395.1 Desulfobacteraceae bacterium | reverse complement strand
GATATCCGCACATTTTATGAAAAAGGGGTCCGTATGTTCGCCACGGATTCGGAAGCCGATTTGCGCAATATCGCCAGAGAGGCGCCTGGTTCACGGATTTATGTCCGTATCCTGACCGAAGGCACGCGCACGGCAGACTGGCCCCTGTCCCGGAAATTCGGCTGTCAGAGCGACATGGCCATGGACTTGCTGGTGCTGGCGCGAAATCTCGGGCTGGAACCCTATGGTGTATCCTTTCATGTGGGATCACAACAGCGAGAAATCGGTGCCTGGGATGCCGCTCTTACCAAGGTGAAGGTCATCTTTGAACGCCTGCGCAAGGAAGACGGCATTGAACTCAAGATGATCAACATGGGCGGCGGATTCCCGGCAAACTATATTCACAAAACCAGCGAACTTAAAACCTATGCCAGGGAAATCACCCGCTTCATAAAGGAGGGTTTTGGTGACGGCCGCACCAGAATCATTCTTGAACCGGGACGCTCGCTCGTCGCCGACGCAGGGGTGCTGGTCAGTGAAATCGTTTTAATTTCACACAAATCCAACACGGAACTCTATCGGTGGGTATTTACCGATGTGGGTAAATTCACGGGATTGATGGAAACCCTTGATGAGGCAATTAAATTTCCCATCTATACTGAAAAAAAGGGGGAGCCTGGGCCGGTGGTGATCGCCGGGCCCACCTGCGACAGCGCCGATATTATGTATGAAAGCATAAAATACCACCTGCCGCTAAATCTGGCCATGGGCGATCGCCTTTACTGGTTCACCACGGGCGCTTACACTGTTACCTACAGTTCGGTTGCGTTTAATGGATTCCCCCCGCTGAGGGATTATTATATTTGACCCGGTGGAGATGTTATTCCAATTCCAAATCATGGCGCTATCTTCGTTGGCTCGTCTTCGGCTCATACCGCCTTGATATCATCCTTGATTTGGAATTGGAATTATCCCGTGCAGCGGTTGCCGCACCGGGGACAGTTCTGTATGCCCAGCGGTTTTTCAAGGCCGCTGTCAGCCAGCAGCGCATCGTCCTGAAAAATGCCGATAGTGGGCCCGTCGGCGGTAATCATGCCTTGATGCAACACGATGGTGCGCTGACAAAGTTCCATGGCCATATCCAGGTCATGGGTGGCGATAATTTTGGTATGTTCAAATGTTTTGAGCAATGCGATCAGTCGCCGCCTCGCCCGCGGGTCCAGGTTGGCGCTGGGCTCATCCATCACCAGAATATCCGGCGACATGGAGAGCACGGCCGCTATGGCCACAGCGCGTTTTTCTCCGCCAGAGAGCTTGTAGGGCGGTCTTTTGCAAAGGTGTGAAGCCCCCACGGTTTCCAGGGCCTGCATCACTTTGTGTTCCACTTCCGCAACCGGGAAACCCAGGTTGAGGGGGCCGAAGGCCACATCGTCAAAAACCGTGGGCATGAACAACTGATCGTCGGGGTCCTGAAACACCATGCCCACTGAACGGCGAACGATTTTAAGATTTTTGGCGGTCACAGGATAACCGCCTATGCTCAATCCGCCCTGAGTGGCCGTCAGGCAGCCGTTAAGATGCATTAAAAGTGTGGATTTGCCGGCGCCGTTGGCCCCCACCAGCGCCACGGACTCACCGTGGCCGATGTGAAACGAGATACCGTTCAATCCGGCAGTGCCGTCAGGATAGATATAGTGTAAATCTTTGGCATCAATAGTATGGTGGCTCATGTGAACAATCTCGTAATCAAAAGACCCATTTGCATGGGCAAATTATAAAACCGCAGCAGCGCGAACACCATCGCCCAGAAAGTCATATAGCGTATCTCCCTGATGCCGAATCGCATGGGCCGGAGGATGGGGATATGGCCCTCGAAGCCTCGGCAGCACATGGCTATATGAATCCGCTGGGCCCGGTCCAGGGTGCGCAACAAAAGGTGCCCCACCATGGAGGCGAAGGGCTTGAAGCCCATACCGTTGGATTCAAAGACGCGCAACGACCTGGCGCGCGCAAGGCGGGCCGCCTCATCCGTCAAGACGAAAAGATATCGATAGAGAAAGAGCAATTGAACCACAAAGGGTCTGGGAACGCCCAGTTTTTCTAAAGCCAGACATACGGTGTTGAAGCCGGTCAGAGCGATGAGGGTCAGCGCCGCCATGACAGTCAGCGCAAAGCGCATCAGAATGGAAAGATAGGATATCCATCCGCCGGAAATATGGATGCTGCCGAGGCGGAAAAGCGTCTCCCGATCTATCAAGGGATTAAAAATGCCGATAAACAGGGCGAATGGCGCAACGATCATCACCTTGCGCAATAAATACATGAACGGCAGATCGCCTTTGGCGATTTGGGCCAGAGGGAAAATAAAAAAAGGGATCATCGCCGACAACTCGTATTTACCGAAGGAAACCACGGCCACAATGAAAGCCAGCGTCGTCATCAGTTTGGCCCTGGGGTCCAAATGATGCAACGGCGTGTCGCCCATTGCCAGGGTATCCATCCTGCCGATATCAAACAGGTTGCGATCAATATTTAACATTTTGAAATGCCAACCAAAAATTAATCAAAACCAAGTGAGCGAAGGCGATTTCCCCTGCCACCGGTTCTTTTAGACGAAATCGCCGCATTAGGCAACTTTATTTCGAATGATTCCCCCGCCGTTTCAGTCCCAGACCGATTATCACCGCCAGAAAAAGCGTCAAAGCGCCTCCCACCAGACCGGCCACCGATGTTCCTGCGGAGACCGCCGGCCAGGATGGTGTCGATTCGGCTTCAGCCTTCGGCTCTGCGCCATCCGCCTTAAAACCGTAATCCGGCAGGAAAGCGGTTTTTTTCTGGAGATGAAGCAGCGATGCGTGTATTCCTTTTTCCGGGTTCGCCAGTTCTTCATGGCTTGAAGTCTTGAACATGGCCCACTCCAGGCCGTCCGGATTAGCGGATGCGAACCAACTGAGGGCCGCGCCGGTAATGACGGCGCAGATCAAAAGCCCGATCAGAACCGGGCGCATGTTGTTCGGGCTGGCGTATGTAGGATTGCTATCATGGGTGACGAGTTCGGGACGGGCCTTCCAGACAAAACCGACCACGGCGGCCGTGACAAAACCTTCCACAATGCCGATGGCCAGATGAATCGGCTGCATCATCAACACAAAGGTGCCGAAGGGGAGTTCCGAAATACCTGAAAAGAGCGTTTCCAAAACCACGCTGAAGGCCCCCAGTTGGAGCCCCACCACACAGGCCAGCATTGCGCCGGTGAGCATGCGTCCCTGGGTCTGGGTGGCCGGGCCGTTGAAAATAGGTCTGAAAATAAATGGATATGTCACAAAGCAGGGCCAAAAGCCCATATTAAAGATATTGCATCCCAGCGCCAGCAATCCGCCATCAGCGAAAAAAAGGGCCTGAACGGTGATGACCGAGGCGATGGTGAGAAAGGCGGCGTAAGGGCCCAGCAGAACCGCCAGGATCATCCCTCCGCCTAGATGGCCGCTGGAACCGGTGGCCGGTATGGTAAAATTAATCATCTGGGCCGCGAAAATAAACGCGCCCAAAACCCCCATGAGCGGGACTTTGCCGTCGTCCATTTCTTCCCTGACTTTTTTGGAACTGTAAGCGATCAACCCTGCGGTAGCCGCCCACATGGCGCCTCCGGCTGCCGGTGAGATTAACGCATCTGCCATATGCATGATTTTATCTCCTTCATTTATTGCCTTGTTATATTTTAAACCGATTTAATTAAAAAATATACCCGATTTCCGCAGCCAGGCACACCTGATGATTTTTTGGCTCTCCGTCTTTATTGACGAAGGCGCCGACGGCGTTTACGTAAGCCGATTCCACGCGGGCATAGGTTTTTTCGCAAAAATGATACGTCGGGCTGATGGTGGCCGTATATATGCGTTTCGCATCCATGCTGTCGATATAAATACGGCTTTCGCCCTGGTCAATATATTCAAGCCGCACCGGAATTGAAAATTTATCAAAATGGGGACAAACATAGACAGCGCCGCCCATGGAATATTTCCGATTAACATCGGTTTTTTGATTGCTCTCCCAGTTCCAGTAGTCAGCGTTTACGCCGACATCGACATTGCCGATAGTGTGCTCCGCCAACGCTCCCGTCAGATTCCGCATTCCCGCCAGATGATAATGATATATATTGAATTTCATATCGGAAACTTCGCCGCCTAACCCGATCTCCCATGAATCATCAAGAGGCGATTCATTTTCCGCGTATTCCTCATTATCCAGTCTTGTTTTATAATATCCCGCGTAGACATTCATATCGCTCACGTCATATCCCAGCCACGCGCCGTATGCATTATACGGCTGCTGAGACGCAAGAGCGCCTGACATAATATTTTTATTGTTATATGTATAGGTACACTCATATCCGGCGATAGGCTGGAGCAGACCCGCCTCAAGACTCAGGTTCGCTGAGGGTTTGAATGTCAGAGAGCCGTATTTGATGTCGAAATTGGGATTGGTTTCCGGGATGTCCAGAATGGATGGGGTGGATGTCTCGCCGAATGCGGCGGCAAACCCCACCGGGGCGTTTTCGCATGTGGATGAAAGTTCCACCAGAAAATTGGACAAAAGAAACTCATTATCAGAAGTGCCCGGTTCGGGATTTTTTGCATAAAAAGGCCCTCCACTGATGCCGCCGCTGATGCCGATTCCGGACAAGAATGATGGAATCAGCCCTGATGCGCTCTGGGTATTTTGCCCCAGTCTTTTTTCGATGCCGTTTATTTTGGATTTTAAATCCATCACCTCCTGTTTTAATCTGGCATTATCGTCTGACGCTGCATTCTCGGCCCATGCGGCAGCAGCGTTCGCAATCTGTAATAATAAGAAAGCGGCCGCCAATAGCATGATCTTCTTTTCCATTATAACGCTCCGTTTTTATTTTTTCTTTTTGAAAATAAAAAAGCCATGACGACTTTTGACCCTTGCCAAAAGCCTTCATGGCTTTAATTTATTAAAAATATGGTTTTTTTCTGGAGATCGAAGCAACAGCGTGCCAGCTTCTGCCGACAATTGGCTGTTTCCTATCGCTTCAATATTTCCTTGTCAAGTGGAAATAATCACCGCCGCATATTACTGGCCACATATTACTGATGGACTCGTAAAAAGTCTATTTTTGGACGGCTTTGTTTAAACCGGTTGTTGTCATATCGCCATTACTTCAGGCCATGTTTGCGGCCTGACCATTTTTTCAGGTCTGCTACAGGGAAATTCGCATGTTCCCGGAAACCCTGTTTTTTCTTGACACCTTTCCTTCGTCATATGATAAGTTTCACCATTATTTGCGGCCCATCATGGCATAAAAAGAACGAGTTGGCCGCCAATTTTCATGCAGAGGGTGCGTTTCATGAAGGGCGAAATATTATCCACCGGCGATGAGGTGTGTTCGGGCTCGATTGCCGACACTAACGCCGCGCATATCGCCGCCGGTCTTGCTGATACCGGAATCACCGTCACTCGCCACAGTTGTGTGGGGGATGATATGAATGATCTGGTGGCCGTGCTGTCTGAAATCGGGGAACGATCGGATATCGCGATTATCACCGGCGGCTTAGGGCCCACAGTGGACGATCTGACCGCGGAAGCCGCGGCGTGTGCGGCAGGCGTTGACTGCGTACTGGATGAATCGGCCCTTGAAAGCATTCGCCGGATTTTTGCCAAATATTCAAGGACAATGGCTTCATCAGACGTCAAACAGGCCATGTTGCCCGCGGGCGCGGCCCCAATTTTCAATCTTGCCGGAACCGCGCCGGGATTTATAATGGTCATCGGCCGGTGCCGGTGTTATTTTCTGCCGGGTGTGCCCAGGGAGATGGAACGAATGCTTGCGGCGTCCGTTATCCCGGATATTATCTCATTCCAGGGGGACGGCGGGGCCATCACGATTCAGAAACAACTGTCCCTGTTCGGTCTGCCCGAAGCCAGGGTCAATGATCGATTGGCCGGGTTTTCGAAACGGTTTCCGTCCGTCAAGCTTGGTATGCTGGCCCGATTTCCAATCATCTTTGTGAAATTGACCGCTCATTCCCCAATGGATGGGCTGCCGAATGGAAACTATCAAGCGGCTCTGGAAGAGAACATAAGCAGGGCAAAGGAGTGGGCTGCGGCCCGGCTGGGCGATTCTGTGTTTGATGTGAATGGCAGGTCCATGGAAGCGGTTGTGGGCGATCTTCTTATAAAAAATTCCGCCACCATCGCGGTGGCGGAAAGCTGCACCGGGGGGCTCATATCCCACCTGCTGACCAACGTGCCCGGCAGTTCCGATTATTTTCTGTTTTCCGGCGTCACTTATGCCAATAGCGCTAAAATGAATGTGCTATGTGTGGAAAAAGAGACCATGGATACCTTCGGCGCGGTTTCCAGGGAAACCGTACGCCAGATGGCCGCTGGCGTACGCAGGATGAGCGGCGCGACTTATGGACTTGCAACCAGCGGCATTGCCGGTCCTGCCGGCGGCACTCCGGAAAAACCGGTAGGCACCGTGTGGGTGGGCGTCGCATCAGAGAAGCGCGAGGAAACGATCCGGTTTCATTCGCCGTTTAACGATCGTCTCTCAAACAAGCAGATTTTCGCCATGTGGGCGCTGGACGCGCTCCGAAAAATATTGACGGACTTGTAAAAAGTCCGTCAACCGGTCGCGCGCGGTTATTCGCAGATCATGGGTGGACATGGAACCATCCGGATCATCAATATTGATAAAGGGATATCATCATGACCTGGTTAGGTAAAGTAGTGGGTGGAACTATTGGGTTCGCCCTGGGCGGGCCTATCGGGGCCGTTGCTGGAGCTGTGTTCGGCCATATGTTTGACGGGCAGGAGGGGCAGCGGGAACCGGCTGTCGCAGGTTCTTCATCCATGTCTAAAGGAGAGGCATCGCAACTTGTTTTTTTTACGGCCTGTTTTTCCATGCTGGGAAAGCTGGTCAAGGCCGACGGCAGCGTCACGGAACCGGAAATCAATTCGATCCGGCAGTTTATGACGAACGATCTCCAGTTGAACGCCCAGAGCCGAAGGGTGGCGGAGGAAATTTTCCAAGCCGCCTTAAACAATCCCCAGTCGTTTGACGATTTCGCCAGCCAATTTTACACTTATTTTCACGATCAGTCCCAATTTTTGGAGCTGATGATGGATATTTTGATCCGCGTATCTGTAGCGGACGGCCGGCTGCATGAGAGCGAGGAACGTCTGATCCGGTCCGCCGCCGGTATTTTCCGGTTTTCCGACCAGACATTGCAAAAAATATTATCCGGGTATGCGCCCCAATCCGATAAATATTATCAAATTCTCGGGTGTTCCCGGATGGATTCGGATGACACGCTGAAAACCCGGTACCGCAAACTGGTTCGGGACTTTCATCCGGATACCATCGCCTCCAAGGGCCTGCCCGATGAATTCG
>DAIEHU010000131.1 GCA_027353395.1 Desulfobacteraceae bacterium | reverse complement strand
TGTCCATCACCACGCCGGATTACATGATCGGCATGTATGCCAGCACCCTTATCAAGGATAACGGCACCCTTCAGATCGGCATCGGCTCCCTGGGTGACGCCCTGTGCTACGGCCTTCGCATGCGCCATACGCAAAATGCGGAATACCGGCGGTTTTTAAACGATACCGGCATTCTTTCAAAATTCGGTAATGTGATTGACCGCATCGGCGGCATCGCCCCTTTTGAAGAAGGCATCACCGGCTCCACGGAAATGCTGGTGGATGGCTACCTGCATCTGCTCAATTGCGGCGTGGTGAAGCGGAAAACCTACAATAACGTCCATATTCAGCGGCTGGTCAATGAAAAGAAAATCACGGAAAAAGTGACCCCGAAAACCCTTGAGCATCTGCTTGCGGCCGGTGCGGTCAAACCGGTGCTAACCCGTCAGGATTTTGACTTTTTGACCGAATACGGCATTTTCAGGGAGGGGCTGACATTTGATAAGGGCGTCATTAAAACCGGAAAAACCGAAATTTCAGCCGATATCACCGATGTCAAAAATATGAATGACGTGGCCGCGCACTGTCTTGGAACCACTTTGAAAAAAGCCATTTTAATTCACGGCGGTTTTTTTCTGGGGCCGGAAGGCCTATACCAGATGCTCAACGACATGAGCGAGGAAGAACGCCAGAAGATTTATATGACCAGCGTCTTAAACGTCAATCAATTGTATGGCAACAATCCATACTACAGTGAAGCGCTGAAAGTGCAGCAGCGGCGGCGGGGCCGGTTTGTCAACGCCTGTCTGATGGTGACCCTTTCCGGTGCGGTGGTTTCGGACGGCCTGGAAAATGGCCAGGTCGTCAGCGGGGTCGGCGGCCAGTATAATTTCGTGTCTCAGGCCCACGCCCTTCCTGATGCCCGATCCATATTGATGTGCAAAGGGGTGCGCGGCGCAGGGAAATCGGCTGCCTCCAATATTGTGTATAATTACGGGCATATCACGATCCCGAGACATTTGCGGGATTTTGTGATCACGGAATACGGGATTGCGGACTTGCGCGGCAAAACGGACAAGGAAAACATCGCCCAGCTTCTCAATATAACAGATTCCCGTTTCCAGGAGGAATTGCTGGAGCAGGCCAAAAAATCCCGAAAAATCCCGGCATCTTATATCATTCCGGACCAGTTCAAGAACAATTATCCCCAGCGCCTGGAAGAGGATATCGCGCCGTTTAAGGCAAAAGGGCTGTTTGAACCGTTCCCCTTTGGCACGGATTTTACGCCGGAAGAGCTGGTGATCGGCAAATCCTTGAAATGGCTGAAAGCGCAGATGACTGAAGGAATGTCCAAAGTGTCCAGCCTGGGCAAGGCAATGACCATTCGAACGGTTCCGGAAAAGGCGAAACCGTATCTGGAACGGTTAAATCTGGACAAACCGGGTTCAGCCAAGGAAAAAATGATGCAGAAGCTGGTGATATATGCCCTGACATCCACCAAAAGCATATAATAGAATGCTTTTTCGAACCTCAGGCATTATTTATAACTTTTTTGACTTATAATAACTAAAGGAGACATCATGGTTGAAGCCTTGAACCTTGAATATTTCGGCAAGAATTTAAGTCATATATTCCGGAATCTGCCCACCTCCCTGCTGTACGAAAAAATCGTGACCAACCGGGAAGGCCAGATCGCCCATCTGGGCCCCGTGGTTGTCCGCACAGGCCATTACACAGAAGTGGCGCCGGAAGACAAATTCATCGTTAAAGATGCGTACAGCGAGGAAAAGGTTTTCTGGAGCCCTGAAAAAAACGCTTTATCCGAGAACCATTTCAACTCGTTATTTTATCGCATGATCGCTTATATGCACAATAAGGAAGCCTATGTTCAGGACTGCCTTGTGGGCAGCGACCACGAATACCAGATGCCGGTCCGCATCATTACGGAAACCGCATGGCACAGCCTGTTTGTCCGCAACATGTTTTATCAGGCTGAGGGCGCGGATTCCATGGAGTCCTTCATGCCGGCGTTTACCATTATCCATATCCCCGGATTTACAGCGATTCCAGAAGTGGACGGCACACGCTCAGCATCTTTTGTGATCGTCAACTTAAGCCGGAAGGTGGTATTGATCGGAGGTTCCAGTTATGCCGGCGAACTCCGGCAGGCGGTCTTCACCCTGGCCACCTACCAGATGCCGGAATCGGTGTTCTGCATGCGCTGTTCGGCAAATGTGGGGCCGGATGGAGACGTGGCTCTTTTCATGGGACGCGAGGAAACCGGTAAAACCACTCTGGCCATGGACCCAGGCAGACGGCTGATCGGAGATCACGCTCACGGCTGGAGCGATAAGGGACTGTTTAATCTGGAGCGCGGGGGGTATGCCTGCGTTATGAATATTAACAAGGAAAAACAACCATTTATTTATGAATGCACCCGGAAATTCGGTTCCATTCTGGAAAATGTCAGCATTGACATGACGACCCGCCGGGTGGATCTGAACAATAACAGTTTGACGGAAAATACCCGGTGTGTCTATCCCCTCACCCATATTCCCATCACCAGCCGGGAAACCATTTTCAGCCATCCAAAAAATATTTTTCTCCTGACCTGTGACGCTTACGGCGTGCTTCCCCCCATAGCGCGGTTGACGTCGGAGCAGGCGGTGTATGCATTTTTATCCGCATATACGTCAAAATTCAATCAGACGGATACCGGTGAGTTTGAGCCCCAGGTCATGTTCAGCGTGGCTTTTGGCGCCACCATGATTGCGCTGCCCGCATACGCTTATGCCAAGCGATTGATGGAAAATATCATAAAATACAATATCCAGTGCTGGCTCGTCAATACCGGGTGGAGCGGAGACCCCAGTTTCAAGTGTGAGCGGATTAACATTGATTATTCAAGAGCGTTGATACGGGCCGCGATTTCCGGAGAGCTGGCCAAAGTGCCGTTTGAAACCGATCCGGTATTCCAGTTTGAGATTCCCAAAACCTGTCCGGGGGACGTGGTTCCGGCCAAGCTGTTAAATCCCAGAGAAGCGGCGGAAGATGCCGGGGAATATGAACTCCGCGCCATCCGCCTGGTCTCTTTGTTTATGGAGAATTTTAAGCAGTACGAAGACATCGTTCCCCAGGAGATGCGGGATATGCTGTCCCAGATTATTTCCATTGACGATAATCTGGATTTGGAAGACTTCGGCTTGTCGATCGGGTAGAAGTTTCAGGGAGGGGCGCGCACCGTCCCTCCCTGAACGTCTAAAAAGTCATTACATCCTTTTCAAATGTCAGCGTGGCGAAATAGTCCGCCAGGGTTTCCTCTCTGCGTATCCGTTCCACCGAACCGTTTTTTGTCAGCAGCAGTTCCTGGGGCCGGAGTTTGCCGTTGTAGTTAAATCCCATGGCATGGCCGTGAGCGCCGGTGTCATGAATGACCAGAATATCCCCCATGTCGATTTTCGGCAAAAAACGATCCACCGCGAATTTGTCATTGTTTTCGCAGAGGGAACCCACCACATCCACCCGCTCCATCGGAAATTTTTGCGGATATTTTCCCAGTACATCGATATGGTGATACGCCCCGTAAATGCCGGGCCGCATCAGGGCCGACATGCAGGCGTCCACGCCGATATATTTCCGGTAGATGTCTTTATAATTGATGGCTTCCGTGACCAGAACCCCATGCGGGCCCGTCATATAACGTCCGCTTTCCATGCACAGTTTCGGCGCATATCCATGTTTTTCCGCATACGCATCAAAGAGGTGATTGATTCCCCTGGCCATGGCCGCGAGGTCAAGGGGTATGTCTTCCGGCCGGTAGGGGATGCCTAACCCGCCGCCGATATTGATAAATTCAAACCGGATGCCGAGTTCTGCGGATATCCAGCGGGCCAGATCCAGCAGCATTTGCGCGGTTTCCACCATATAGATATGGTTGCGCTCATTGGACGCCAGCATGGTGTGCAGACCGAAACGGGTGGCGCCCAGTTGTTTCATCCGGCGGTATGCCTCAATAATCTGATCGTGGCTGACCCCGTATTTGGCTTCCACCGGGTTTCCGATAATGTCGTTGCCGGTCCGGCGCGCGCCCGGATTATAGCGGAAGCAGATCCGCTCGGGAATGCGGGGAAGTTTGGGGATCAGGGAAATATCATCCAGATTGATGATGCATCCGCCATCTGAAAAAGCGGCTGCAAAATCCGCTGGTGTGGTGTTATTGGATGTAAAGATGATATCTTCGCCGGTGACGCCCAGCCCCCGGCTGAGCATGAGTTCCGCGATGGAGCTGCAGTCAAACCCGAATCCCAGATTTTTCATGATCGCCATAATCGCTGGATTGGGCAGCGCTTTTACAGCATAATATTCCATAAATCCGGCCCTGGCTGAAAATGCTTCCTTGAGTGCATGGCCGGTTTCAATAATCCCGGCCTCATCATAGATGTGAAACGGAGTTCCAAAGTGCGCTTTGATGTCCTGTAATATCGGAAACAGTCTTTTTTTAAAATTCTCCGACATCGGCATGGGGCATCTCCTTATTTTTATATTGGGGTTATTGGATTCATTTTAAAGCTACGCGATTCCGTCATGGAGTGCTGGTCACAATAGCCCTGTTTATGCTGCTTTTCAAGAGCATACCCGGAAATGAGGTTATAAAACTTGACAAACCCGCATAAATTATGGATTTAGTAAATCCGGCGGGGATATAACACCGGCGTGATGACGAAACGCCGATCTTTCCGGAAACCCTGATTCTGCCCCGCGATGGATAGATATAAAATCCCCTTTCAAGAATACTGGATGCTGCAAAACCGTCATGTTTGAACAAGAATCGCCAAAAACCATTTTGTTTGTGGATGATGAGGAAACCATACTCGAAATCGCCGCCGAGCATTTTCAGAATCTTGGGTATCGGGTGCTGACAGCGGCCAACGGAAAAGAAGCGATTCGAATCATTGAGGACGATAATAAGGCCATCGACTGTTGCTTTACAGACATCAACATGCCGGAAATGGACGGCCTTGAACTTGCCGAATACTTGAGAAAGCATGACAATACCCTGCCGGTTGTCATTATGACCGGGTACCCGTCCCTGGACAACACACTCCAGACACTCAAAAACGGGGTGGTTGATTTTCTGGTCAAACCTGTGAATCTGGAGCAGATGACCCTTTGCCTTCAGCGTGTTTTGCGGGAGCGGGAACTTTTTGTTAAAAATATTCTGCTTAACAAGGAGCTTGAAAGCCAGAAAAAAATTGAGGCTTTAAACCAGGAACTGCTCTATAAAATTGATGATCTGCGTGTTTTAAACCGGATCATGTCCGAATTGATGTCTTTGAATTCCGGATCGGAAGTCATGCGCCATATGGTGGAGATGGCGACAATGATCACGCCGGCGGACAGAGCGGTGTTTTATGCCGTCAATGACGCAATGCATGCGCCGTTCGCGCTGACATGCGCGGAACGGAAAATGGCGGAATCCAGTAACAGCGGCCGCCATGCGGAAGGTTCTGGGGAACCCGCTGACGGGGCTGATTGCATGACCAGCGTTTTAAATGCCCTGATCATGGATATCTATCGGGATGAAACCCCGTTGATGATTGCCGACACATCAGCCCATCAACTGGCGCACCATGCCCGCTCGTTTATGGGCGTTCCGCTGAAAATCCGGGACACGGTTTTTGGCGTTCTGGCGGCCTTAAAAATAGAAAACCACCCGTGTTTTAATGAAAAAGACCTGTATTACCTTTCATTTATGGTTAAGCAGGCCGCCTATCTGGTTGAAAACCTCGCTCTGTACGAAAATATTTATGAAAATCTTTTTGCAACGCTTTCCGCGCTGGTTAAAGCCGTGGAAGCCAGGGACGCTTATACCAAAGAGCATTCCAATCGCGTGAAAGATGTGGCCATGATGATTGCAGCGGCATGCGGATCCTCAAAAGAGGAAATGGATGTGCTGGATTTCGCCGCTCGGCTGCACGATATCGGAAAGATCGGCATCCGGGATGATATTCTGCTGAAAACCGGACGGCTGACGGCCGCGGAATATGAAAAAATAAAAGAGCATCCCCAGATCGGAGAAAATATTATCGGTCAGATCGGGTTATGGGAGAGGGAGAAGAAAATTGTTCGCCACCATCATGAGTGGATGGATGGGTCGGGATATCCGGACGGGTTGAAGGGGGAGGAAATCCCTCTGCTATCCCGAATCCTTGCAGTGGCGGATGCTTGGGACGCCATGATGTCCAACCGGGCATACCGGAAAGAAATGCCCAAAGACGAGGTTCTAAAAATTCTCCGCTCGCGCAAGGGCGTTCAGTTTGATCCCCAAATCGTGGATATGTTTTTGTCTCTTCAATCAAACGGCCGGGTGGACGCAATGTACCGCCGCATGTTAATATAAAATGATCATAAAAGCGGCCGGTATGCCAAAGCCGCTGGAAAAGTCTGGAGCACAACATATAGTGTTTTTTATATTATACTTATCACAATATGCCATATAGTAAGTTTTTGGCTATAATTTCCTTGACATAACAATAATTTAGCATAATAATAAAATCCGTTTGAGAACGATACGCTTTGGTTCACCAGTCACCGCCACTTGATTTTGCTTTGTTTCCTGGCCTTAATAGCTAACAATAAAGGCTGTGCTCATGCGGCTGAATAAGGTAATTGCCTTGAATCAAAAAGCCACTCTTTCCGATATGATGTTTCACTCTGGATGCATCGCCATCTTTTTTCATAGTTTCCTTGTCTTTTTGTTAGCGGACATCATTTCAATAGGTTATACCCAAAGTTATCCTTCATGCGCGGATCTTTCGGCCGCAGAGTGTGTTTTGCCGTCTGAAAGGTTGTCCATCGGTCATCAATTGATTCCTATTAATCTTGGATGTTAAAATTATGCTATTTGGACCCAAAAATCAGGTTGTCGGACTGGATATCGGATCCCGCAATATTAAGGCCGCCGAGGTCGCGGAAACCAAAAAAGGATGGGCTCTGAAAAAATTCGGGGTGATTGATATTGAACCCGGCGCTATTGACGAAGGGGTTATCAAAGATCCGCAGGGTGTCGCCGCCGCCATCCGCCAGCTTTTCCAGACTTATAATTTTAAACTGAAAAATGTGGCGGTATCCATTGGCGGGTATTCGGTCATTGTTAAAAATATCACCTTGCAGACCATGCCGGCGGAACAACTCTACGAGTCCATTAATTTTGAGGCGGAACAGTACATCCCGTTTGACATTAATGATGTGAACCTGGATTTTCAAATCCTGGGAGAAGCCGAAAACAACCCGAACCAGATGAATGTTCTGCTGGTTGCCGCCAAAAAAGACATGGTCAATGATTATATCAATCTTATCGACATGTCTGGCCTGAATTTATGCGTTATCGATATCGACGCATTCGCCCTGTAAAACATTTACGAGCTGAATTACGACGCGAAAGG
>DAIEHU010000130.1 GCA_027353395.1 Desulfobacteraceae bacterium | reverse complement strand
TTCGCTGCCCGTTGAGGAACGGGTCCTGGTTGTGGATTCTTTGTCGAGAAGCCTCAATCAGCCTGAAACGCGGATATCGATATGAAATGGGTAAAAGTCGCAAAAAAGCGCTTATCGGAGTTGGTTCAGGTTTTGTTGAGCCGGTTTCGGGAAACCTGGTATTTAAGAAAATCTGGGACAGATTTTCTTCATGAAATATGGATTCCACTCTGATGCAGAGATTGAACTCGATCATGCCATTGAGTATTATGAACAATGCGCAATAGGCCTTGGCTATGATTTTGCTGTTGAAGTATATTCAGCCATTGAGAGAGCGGTTTCTTATCCGAAAGCTTGGCCGATTATTGAAGATGAGAGAAGAAGAGCACTTGTTCGAAGGTCTCCATATGGTGTACTTTATTCTGAGTAACCCGACGGGTTGTTCATTATCGCGGTAATGCATTTACATCGTGATCCGGATTATTGGAAGAACAGAATAATAAAAGGTTGAAAAAGCTCTGTGGCTGGAAGTAAATATTCTGGAAGTAAATATTATAGATGTTTTTGTAAGATTACTGAAACACCTTAACCTGACGTATCAAATGAAGCGAGGCAACAATGGCACGAGGACTCAATAAAGTAATGCTGATCGGGAATCTGGGTAAGGATCCGGAACTTCGGTTCACCCAGGCAGGATTGGCGGTGGCCAGTTTTTCCATCGCCACTGGCGAGGAATGGACGGATAAGGCAAGCAATGAAAAAAAGGAGAAAACCGAATGGCATCGCATTGTGGCGTTCGGCAAACTCGGGGAAATCTGCGGCAAATACCTGACCAAAGGCAAGCAGATATACGTGGAAGGCAAGCTTCAAACCCGGTCCTGGGAGCAGGATGGGGTCACCAAATATACCACGGAGATCGTGGCGAGCGATATGCACATGCTGGGAACAAAGGGCGCTGATGGGGCATCCTACAGCCAGGAAGCCGGCTATGAGAACCGGCAGCAACAGGCCGCCCCGTCCCAGAGCCCGTCCCAGGGACAAGGACCGGCCGCCATGCAGCCGCCACCTCCAGGCGGTTTTGATGACGATATTCCGTTTTAACCCGGAGGAAATCATGAATAACGATGGCCTGAATCGCGGCATCAAGACCGGCCTTTGTGGCGCGAAAGCCAGGCGGGGGCATTTTGCCTGATTTATTTTTGGTGTGCGGGGCGAGGCATCTTATTCCAATTCGCATTCAGGCGGCATCCGCGTTTGGCTGCGTCGTCGGCTCCTCGACTTACAAACAGTAAGCCTGCGTCGCCTCCTTCTTGCCGCCTTGATGTCATCTTGAATGCAAAATGGAATTATTTACCACGGAGGCCAGGGAGAAAAGTTTTTGTAGGGTGAATACGCTTCGCTAATCCCCCCGTGATGCACCACCCTGTAATTCTTCAAGCCTCCGCGTCTCAGCGCGAGATACGGTTTTTTCTCCCGCAGAGACGCCGGGGCGAAGGGGTTTCTCAGTGCGCTCCGTGGTAAAAAAATACGGTTGCAGCGAGACCATCAAGTCAATCATCACGTTTTTTTGCTTTTGTCCTCGATTTTGTCGGAATCCGAGTCATCTTCGCTGCTGGCTTTTTTAAAATTTTTGATGCCCTTCCCGATGCCCACGCCGATTTCCGGCAGTTTGCCCGCGCCGAAAATAATCAGAACAATGATCAGAATAATAATCAGCTCCGGTAAGCCGATGCCAAACATAATGCGCCCCCTTTTATAAAAATCCGATGATGTCGAATGGTTTATCCTTATGAGAAAACGAAACAGATAAAAAACTTGTCATAGCATATCAAATCATCTAAAATCAAAAACTTTTAATATGAACCCGTTATGCCCGCCGCAACCGGCTGTTGTTGCAAAAAGGAGGGTGTCTTCATGACAGTCAATTTTAAGCCCGGAGGCCTTCCGGCCTGGATCGGCAGCCTGCCGGTGAATGATCACAAAACAGCCGTCCGGATGATGATGGCCCATACGCCGGATATTCCGCTATGGGTTCAGTTGCCGCATTTCAAATCCGAAGGCATGATCGCGCAATTTCTGCCGGGAATGCCCGGACTTTGCGTGGACGGCGACCGGCGATTCATTCAAGCCGGGGACGACCGGTTTGAGGCTGAACTGCTTGCTTTTTTTGAGGATTATATGCGTGTTACCGGTGACGCCGATAGTCTGAATGGCTCCCGCTTTGTATTGACACCGGATATCGCTCCCGGTTTTTTCGAGCTTTTGACAATCCTGGATGAGGCCGCAAAACCGCTTTTTGCAGTTAAAGGCCAGATCACCGGTCCGTTTACATTCGCCACTGGCGTGACGGATCAGAACGGGCGCGCTATTTTCTACGACGATCAGCTCCGGGACGCCGCCGTCAAAAACATTGCCCTGAAAGCCCGGTGGCAGGTGAATCAGCTTAAACGATACAAAGCTCCGGTGATTCTGTTCCTTGACGAGCCGGGCCTGGCCGGGTTCGGGTCATCGGCATTTATCAGCGTGTCCCGTCAGGATGTGGCGGATTGCCTTGCGGAAGTCATGGAGGCCATCCATCTGGAAGGGGGGCTTGCCGGGGTTCATGTGTGCGCAAACGCCGAATGGCCGGTGATTCTGGAGTCTCCGGCGGATATCATCAGTTTTGACGCCTATTCCTTTTTTGATAAATTCATTCTGTATCCAAGGGAAATCAAAAGGTTTTTGGATGCCGGAAAAATTATTGCCTGGGGTATTGTGCCCACTGGCGACATCAACGCCATCCAAAAGGAAACCGCCGACTCGCTGGTCGCCCTCTGGGAATCGGAAGTCCGCCAGATCGAAAGCCTCGGGTTTGACCGGTCTTTGATTCTGGCTCAGTCTCTGATCACGCCCAGTTGCGGAACTGGCGCGCTGCCCCTGGATATGGCCGAGCGGGTGATCCGTCTGACCCAGGAAGTATCTGAACGGATTAGGGATTTAGGCTGAAGGCAAAAAATGCGGCGTTGATCATCTTCTTTTTTTAAGCTCTCCGTGGTAAAAAAATCAGGAATTATTATGTCAAAACAAAACCAAGACCAGGAATTTAAAGGCGCCCACAAGTATATTCTGGACGATGAGCTGGCCAAGATCGTCAATATCACCATGGCTCTTGAAATGACCCTGCTGCTGAAGGGCGAACCGGGTACGGGTAAAACCATGCTGGCCCACTCCATTGCCGAATCCCTGCGCATGCCGCTGATTGTGCTGAACGTGAAATCCAGCATGAAGCTCATCGAAGCCCTGTATCAGTATGACACCCTCACCCGGTTGAACGACAGCCGGTTCGGGGATTCCAAAAGGGATGTCAGCCGCATTGAAAATTATATCAAAATGGGCAAAATCGGCCAGGCGTTTACCGCGGACCGGCGCACGGTTCTGTTGATTGATGAAATCGACAAGGCGGACACGGATTTTCAGGACGATATGCTGGACGTTCTGGATCAGATGGAATTTGACATCATTGAAATCGACAAAACCATCAAAGCCATCCACCGGCCCGTGATCATCATCACATCCAACGCCAAGAAAGACCTGTCGGACCCGTTTCTGGGCCGGTGCAATTTCCACCATATCGCGTTCCCGGACCCCAAAATGATGCGCAACATCATTCATGCGCATTTTCCAGATCTTTCCGCGGATCTGATGGAACATGCCATTAATATCTTTTACCGGTTGCGGGAAATTGATACCGTGGAAAAGAAGCCCGCCACCCGGGAACTCATCAACTGGATCCGGGCGCTCAGCATGGACCCGGATTTCAAGGTGAAGCAACTGGCCAAGGGGGATGTCCCCTTTTTAGGCATTCTGTTTAAAAAAAGTCAGGATTATACAACTGCCGGCAATGTCGCCAACCGCCGGAAGCTTTTTTAATATGTTTGTGGAATTTTTTTACAAATTAAAGGATGCGGGCATACCGGTTTCCCCCACCTCCTTTCTCACCCTCCAGAAAGCCCTGGGCAAGGGGCTGATCCAGTCTCTGGAGGATTTTTATACCGCATCCCGATCCATCTTAGTGAAAAGCGAGCGGTATTTTGACCTCTATGACCAGATTTTCGCCCATTGTTTTGAGGGCGCGGATATGCCGGACCCGGAAGGGGTTGATCTGGACGCGATTGCAAAAGCATTGCTGGATGAATGGCTGAAAAATCCAAAGGAGATGGAAAACGCTCTGGGCCTGGACCCGGAAAAAATGGAAAAAATGTCTCCGGACGAACTCCTGGAATATTTCAGGGAGCGGCTCAAAGATCAGACCGAACGGCATGATGGCGGCAGCAAGTGGATCGGCACCGGCGGCGCGTCGCCGGTGGGCCATTCCGGTCATCATCCGGAAGGGCTGCGGGTGGGCGGGTCATCCATGAACAAATCCGCCGTCAAGATCGCGGGTGAGCGGCGTTACAAGGACTATTCCCGGTCCGGCCCCCTGACCCAGGCACTGATGGGGGAAGCATTGAAACAACTCCGGAATATGGTGCCGGCTGGCCCCAAAGACCAGATCAACGTGGACGCCACCATCTACCAGACCATGAAAAACGCTGGAGAGATCGAAATTGTGTTTGACCGGAGCGTCCGGGACCGGCTCAAGGTCATCCTGGCCATTGACAACGGCGGATGGTCCATGGACCCCCACGTGCCAATAGTCCAGACCTTGTTTGATTATGCCCGGTCGCAATTTAAAGATGTAAAAACCTATTTTTTTCATAACACCATTTATGATACTGTCTGGGAAGACCCGTCCCGGTACCGGAAACCCAAACGCATTGATGAATTTGCGGGAAAGGATCCGGACACCCGCCTGATCCTGGTGGGCGACGCCAGCATGGCCCCTTACGAGCTTATGGCCAGAGACGGGTCTATTTATGCGCATGAGCGGAGCGGATTGGCCAGCATAGAACGGATGCAGTTTCTTGCCGATATCTTTCCGCACCATGTATGGCTGAACCCGCTGCCGGAGCGTATGTGGCCGTATACCCGGTCGATCATCAGCATCAGCCGGATTTTTCCCATGTTTGAACTGTCCATTGATGGCCTTGAGCAGGCGGTCGTCCAGTTGATGGCCGCGTAACATTATAAATTGTAAGGAGAAAGCATGAGTTCCGGAGTAGGAAAGAACAATTGGAAACTGCAAATTTTGATACTGACATTTGCGCTTCTGGGTGGTGTGTTCACCACGAGCGACGCCCTGGCCGAGCGGATGGCCGTCATTAAGGATATCGCAAATATTCGTTCCGGCCCCGGCGCCAAATATGAAGTGCTGTGGCAGGTGGAAAAAAATATGCCGTTTGAGGTTCTTGATAAGGACAAAACCGGCGCGTGGCTTTATATCAAAGATTATGAAGGCACCATCGGCTGGGTGCAGAAAGATATGTTGTCCAAAATGGATACGGTGGTCGCCATCCCGAAAGCCGAATGCAATGTCCGGGCGACGCCATCGGCTGACGGCAATATTGTTTTTAAAGCCGTGAAAGGGGTTCCGTTTAAGGTGCTGGAGCGAAAAGGCGATTGGCTGCATGTTCAGCACACGGACGGAGACGAAGGATGGATAAGTAAGAGCATGGTCTGGTAATTCCAATTCGCATTCAGGCGGCATCCGCGTTGGCTGCGTCGTCGGCTCCTCAACTTACAAACAGTAAGCCTGCGTCGCCTTCTTCTTGCCGCCTTGATGTCATCTTGAATGCAAAATGGAATAAGATACGATAGAAGGATGGAAATGGCCGAATTCACGATTGATAAAAACAGAAAAACCATTGTATGCGTGGGCTCAGCGCTGGTTGACATGCTGGCGATGGAGCCGGAGGCATTCATTGACCGGCTGGGCGTTGAAAAAGGCGGCATGAATCTGGTGGACCGGGGCTATATCGGCAAGCTGATCGCACAGACAAGCGCCGCTCCATCGCTTGTCTCGGGTGGATCCGCATGTAATACAGCAGTGGGGGTGGGCAATCTGGGCGGTACGATCCGGTTTGTGGGCAAGCTGGGAGAGGATGAGCTGGGCGAGTTTTTCACTCAGGATTTGAACCGGAATCATGTCCAATCCGTTATTTTTTATGGTAAAAATCCAACAGGGTGCGTGCTTTCCGTGATCACCCCGGATGCCCAGCGATCCATGTTCACGTATCTGGGCGCAGCATCAGAAATGCGGCCGGATGAAATCCACATGGATTGCTTCAAGGATGCGGCCATTGTTCATGTGGAAGGGTATCTGCTCTTTAATCAGTCATTGATGGCCGCCGTGCTGTCATCGGCCAAAAACGCCGGTGCGCGGATCAGTCTGGACCTGGCCAGTTTTAATGTGGTTGAGGAATCAAAAGATATCTTGGATGAAATCATCCGTGAATATGTGGATATCCTCATTGCCAATGAGGACGAGGCGCGGGCGTACAGCGGTCACTCGGATGAGGATGAAGCCCTGGAGGCCCTGGCAAGGCATGCGGAACTGGCGGTTCTGAAGATCGGCCCCAGAGGCAGCAGGGTGGCGGTCAATGGCCGCCGGATCGCAATCGCGCCGCATGGCAATGATGATGCCCCGGTGGATACCACCGGCGCGGGCGATCTCTGGGCCGCCGGATTTCTGTTCGGTCTGGTCAATGGCTATTCCCTGGAGCACAGTGGCAGGCTGGCGTCCGCCTGCGGATACGAGGTGTGCCAAGTGGTGGGCGCCAAAATACCGGAACAGGGATGGGCGCGGATCGGGAAATTATTATAATAATCCGATTTGTCACATTTTTTTGCTATACCTGTCTGTAAAAATAAATAATTTAGCACATAAGCAATCGACTGAAATGGAGACAATTCATGGTTGAAGAAAAATCCCGTAAGGAATTGCTGGAAGAACCGGACCCGTTTTTAGAGACTATTGACCGGATGCTGGCATTTGGAAAACAGTATCAGCAGCAGATTGCGATGGGCGTCTGCGGCATTATCGCGCTGGCCTTGGTGATCACCGGAGCCTTGTATTTTAACAGCAGAACCGAAGACAAGGCTGCGGTCATGCTTGGAAAAGCCGTGTCGGCATATAACGCCCTTGGAAAAGACGCCCCTGCAGCCGGGCTTGAAGAAGCCAAAAAAAGTTTTAAGGATATCAAGGACAAATATGGTTCCACCGGGGCCGGAAAGACCGCTCTGATTTATTATGCGGATGTGTGCTATGCGCTGAAAAATTACGATGAAGCCATTGACGCCTATAGAAAAGCGCTGGACGCTTTCGACGACCCGGGAATCAAAAACCTGATTTTAAACGGACTTGCCTATTCCTATGAGGGAAAAGGCGATTATGAAAAAGCCGCTGCGCATTTTGAAATGATCGTTTCCGATAAGTCGGCGGCCATGATCGATCAGGCCCTGTTTAATCTTGGCCGGATATATGGAAAAATGGGCAAGGCGAAAGAGGAAAAAGAAACATTTGCGAGACTTGTCAAAGAATTTCCGGATTCCATGTATTTC